>NZ_JBQEOE010000007.1:57260-89086 GCF_052045105.1 Lysobacter sp. 22409
GTCGCCGGGATTTTTCGATAGGACATCCTTGTCCTATCGAAAAACGCCGCACGTCCTGTGCGGCGCCCTCCGGGTCTCCACTTGACCGGCAAAGCGGCAAAGCGGCAAAGCAGATCAAAATCACGGCAACGGCAACGGCAACTGACGATCGGATTTGAGGCTCAGAACTCAAGATCCAACGCCGCGCACAGGTAATCGGTGAATGGCGCCAACCCGGCCAGATCCTTCTCCAAGGTCTTCAACAACCGCGGCCCGGTCATGGTCTCGTCGTCGATGGCCCGCAAGGCGACGAAATTCTTGCGCCTCAGGTCGTCGGCGAATTCGAAGTCGGCGGGAAAACCGCGCGGAGCGCGGGTCAGCATTTCGCTGTCGTCGAGGTCGTAGCGCTTGCGGAACTTCGCGTCGTGCGCAGCGGCCTTCCAACTGCCCGGGTTGTCGAGCACGAAGTGACGGATCTTGCGCAGCGAATCGGGCTGCGGGTGCCACACGCCGGAGGCGATGAAGCAGTTGCCGCCTTCCAGGTGGATGTAGAACGACGGCGCTTCGATCTGGCGGCCGCGCTCGTGGAACAGGCGCGCGCCCTGGTGGGTCTTGTACGGCGCCTTGTCGTTGGCGAAACGGGTGTCGCGCTGGATGCGGAACAAGGACCCGCCGACGTTCTTGGGCTCGGAGCGGTAATGCGGGCTGACTTCGGCCAGGACCGGCTGCAGGTCGGTCAGCAGGCGCAGGAAGGGTTCGCGCACATGGCTCTCGAAATCGGGCTTGTGGGCATGGAACCATTCGCGGTTGTTGTGACGCGCCAGCGAACGCAGGAACTTGAAGCTGGCTTCGGAAAAATAGCGGCTCATGCGGCGGGCTCTTCGGCTTGCTCGTAGCGGGGGACGGTCAGTATCACAGGGCCGGCTTGAGGCCGGCGTCGATGTCGCGGGCCCAGGCTTCGAGGCGATCGAGCAAGGCCTGTTTGCCGCCGTCGGCACCGGCGAGTGCGCGGGTCTGGGCGAGTTCGGCGTGGAAACGCTCGAAGCTGTACTCGGACAGGCCGGCCTCGTCGTACAAACGGTGGCGGCGGTAGTCGTCCCAGCGTTCGCGCTCATGCGCGTCCAGGGTCTGCGGCCAGTTGCGGGCGCGATAACGGAACAGCAGTTCGGGCAGGCGCGCGTCGCGGAAATCGAAAGCCGCCTGGGCCAGCGCCGGCGGCGGGGTGGTGCGGACCTGGCGGAACAGGCGCTTGTCGCCGTCGCCGATGAAGGCGTCGTAGAGCGAGGCGTCGACGTCGGAAGGTTCGCGGGCACGGTCGTTGGCGTAAACACGGCGGACTTTCTCGACCAGCTCCGGACCGGCTTCGCGGATCTGCGCGGCGCGGTACTCGACCTGGGCCGGGTCGATGCTCAGGCGCTCGAAATCGGCCGGGCGCAGGTGGTTCCAGGCGATCAGCGCCGGGCAGCGGTTCAGATGCACTTCCTTGAGCGCGACGCGTTCCTCGCCTTCGGGCAGATCGGCGGTCGGGGTGTACAGGCGGTCGGCGATCTCGTCCGGTGCCAGCCGCAACAGCGCCGCCGGGTCCTGTATCAGGTCGAACACCAGCACGCGGTTGTCGATGCGCGGATGCCGCGCCAGCGGGATCACCGGCGCCGCGCACAGGCGACTGGCCGGATAGCGCTGCGAGACGTGCAGGGCCGGGGTCATCGCGATGGTGTCGAGCAAGGTCGCGGCGAAGCGCTTGTCGCGCAGGCGCAGGGCGTATTCCCACAGTTTCGGCTGCGCGGTCTTGAACTTGCGCGCGATGCCGATCAGGGCGCGTACGTCCGACAGCGCTTCGTGAGCATCGCCCTCGCGCACGCCATTGGCTTCGGCCAGGTGTTCGAGCTTGAACGAGGTGGTGCCGTCTTCGCGCTGCGGCCAGACCACGCCCTCGGGGCGCAGCGCGTGGGCGAGGCGCATCACGTCGAGCAGGTCCCAGCGCGTGTTGCCGCCGCGCCATTCGCGTTCGTAAGGGTCGTAGAAATTGCGGAACAGGCCGTAGCGGACGAACTCGTCGTCGAAGCGCAGCGAGTTGTAGCCGGCGCTGCAGGTCTCCGGTCGCGACATTTCGTCGGAGATCAGGGCGAAGATCTCGGCCTCGCTGACGCCGTCGCGCAGGGCGTCCTGCGGCGCGATCCCGGTGATCAGGGTCGCCACCGGCGAAGGCAACAAGTCGTCGGCGGGTTTGACGAAGACGCTGATCGGCTCGTCGACCGGGTTCAGGTCGGCGTCGGTGCGGATCGCCGCGAACTGGGCGATGCGGGTCGTGCGCGGGTCGGCGCCGAAGGTTTCGAGGTCATAGAACAGAAAACTGGCGGGCATGGGATCACTCGTCCGCGGGCAGGGGCGACAAGCGCTCGCGCACCAGCGCGTCGACCGCCGGCCAATCGAGGCTGGCCAGGCTGTCGTGGCCGCGGGTCAGTTCGACCAACAGTTCGCGTTGCTGCAGGCCGCGGGCATAGGCCACTTCGTAAGGCATGCGGTGGAAGGTCACCATCGCGTAGCGCGGCATGAAGCGCTCGGGATGGCGTTCGGCGAGTTCGTGTTCGAGGGCGCGTTGCAGCAGGTAGTCGTCGTTGTCGACGCGGTCGCGCATTTCCAGATAGTTTTCCAGCGCCATGGCCTGGATCGCGCGCGCGCTCGGCAGGCGCTCGGCCTGGAACGCGGCGAAGGCGGCGGCGCGGTCGTCGTCGGCGAGCAGGCGCTCGGCCAGGGCGACACAGTCCTCGAAGGCGCAGTTCATGCCCTGGCCGTGGAAGGGCACCATCGCGTGGGCGGCGTCGCCGAGCAGCACGGCGCGGTCGTCCAGGTGCCAGCGGTCCAGGTACAAGGTGGCGAGCAGGCCGGCCGGGTTGCGCTCGAAGTCTTGTTCGAGTTGCGGGATCAAGGGCACCGCGTCGGCGAAGTCGCGCTCGAACAAGGCGCGCGCATCGGCGCCGTTGCGCACGGTTTCGAAGCTCGGGTCGCCTTCGTTGGGCAGGAACAGGGTGACGGTGAAGGTGCGTTCGTCGTTCGGCAGGGCGATGCACATGTAGCGGCCGCGCGGCCAGATGTGCAGGGCGTTCGGCTCGATGCTGAAACCGCCGTCGGGCGACGGCGGGATCTCCAGTTCTTTGTAAGAATGACCGAGGAATTCGGTGCGTTCGCCCAATTCCACCGCCTGCTTCATCGCCCCGCGCAGGGCCGAGCCGGCGCCGTCGGCGCCGACCAGGCTGTCGAACACGATCTCGTGCGCGCTGCCGTCGCGGTCGTCGTGGAACACCGCCAGGCGGCGCTCGAAATCGACCGATTGCAGGCCGCGATGGAAGTGCAACTGGGCGCCGGCGTCTTCGGCGATCTGCAGCAGGATCAGGTTCAACTCGCCGCGGTGCACCGACCAGATCACTTCGCTGTCGTCGCGCCCGTAGCGCTGCAGGTCGGTGCGGCCGTCGAGGAAATGCACCATGCGCCCGCGCATCATCACCGCCTGCGCCATGACCGCGTCGTCGGCCCCGGCCAGGCGCAGCGCATGGCGGCCGCGTTCGGCCAGGGCGAGGTTGATCGAGCGCCCGCCCTGATAGCCCTTGAGGCGCGGATCGCCGCGCTTCTCGTAGACATCGACCTCCCAGCCGCGCCGCGCCAGTAAGGTGGCGAGCAGCGCGCCGGCGAGGCCGGCGCCGATGATGGTGATGTGCTTGGGGTATATGGTTGCGTTCAAGCGGCGAGTCCTATGGCGAGTCGCGCGAGGAGGGGCAGGGAGCCGTGGATCTTCATACCGTCATTCCCGCGAAGGCGGGAATCCAGAGGCTTCAGCCGGTACTCGCGATGTCCTGCCATAAGTCGCGCCATTCCGGATTGTTCTCTTCGATCAGTCGGATCTTCCATTCGCGGTTCCATTTCTTTATTTTCTTCTCGCGTTGAATGGCGCTTTCCATGGTCTCGTGCTGTTCGTACCAAACCAGTCGATCGACGCCATAGCGTTCGGTGAAGCCTTGTGCCAGGTGCTCGCGATGTTGCCATACGCGTTGGATCAGGTCGCTCGTAACGCCGGTATACAAGGTGCCGCGTTTCGCGCTTGCAAGGAGGTACACGGCGGGCGACCTGGACACTTCAACCTCACTCTGGATATTCGGCTAGCGCCGAAGAAAAGCAGAGCCCGCCTTCGCGGGATTGACGGTAGGAGGGTTCGCCAGACCTGAGCGGATCCAGGTGGGGCGAATGCAGAATCAAGCGCCCCTCCAGGCTTCCACCGCCCGCGCAAAGCGCAGCACGTCGGCGTGAGTGTTGTACAAGGGCGCCGGCGAGATCCGGATCACGTCGGGCTCGCGCCAATCGCCGAGCACGCCGTTGGCGGCGAGATAGTCGAACAGGTCGCGGCCGGCGGCGCGGCCGCTGAGGCCGCGGCCGCCGATCACTCGCAACGACAGCTGACAACCGCGTTGCGCCGGGTCGGCGGGAGTGACGATATCGAGCGTATCGGCGAGGCGTTCGCGGATCAGCGCTTCCAGATAGCCGGTCAGGCGCTGCGACTTTTCGCGCAGAGCGGGCATGCCGACCCGGTCGAACAGGTCCAACGATGCGCGCAACGGAGCGAGGCCCAGGATCGGCGGGTTGCTGAGCTGCCATCCCTCGGCGCCCGCGGTCGGGACGAAGTCCGGCCCCATGCGGAAACGGGTCGAGGTTTCGTGGCCCCACCAGCCGGCGAAGCGCGGTCGGTCGGTGCGGGCGTGGTGTGCGTGGACGAAACAGCCGGCGACCGCACCGGGGCCGGAGTTCAGGTACTTGTAGTGGCACCACACCGCGAAATCCACGCCGCTGTCGTGCAACTGCAGTTCGAGGTTGCCGACGCCGTGGGCGAGGTCGAAGCCGCACAGCGCGCCCTGCGCATGCGCCAGGCGCACGATCGCCGGCAGGTCGAAGGCCTGGCCGCTGCGGTATTGCACGCCGGGCCACAGCACCAGGGCCAGGCGCGGGCCGTGCTCGGCGATGGCGCGTTCGATCGTCGCCATCGAGATCAGCCCGCCGGGTTCGTCGGGCTCGACCTCGATGAGGTCGGTGGCCGGGTCGAAACCGTGGAAGGCGATCTGCGAAGCCACGGCATAGCGGTCGGACGGAAACGAACCGGCTTCGATCAGGATCGCCGGGCGCTCGCGGGTCGGCCGGTAGAAGCTGACCATCATCAGGTGCAGGTTGGCGGTCAGCGAATTCATCGCGATCACTTCGCCCGGGTGGGCGCCGACCAGGCGCGCGAGCGGGTCTCGCACCAGTTCGTGATACGGCATCCACTGCGCCTGACCGGTGAAGTGGCCTTCGACCGCTTCCATCGCCCACTTGTCCAGCACCTCCACGACGTGCGCGCGTGCGCCGCGTGGCTGCAGGCCGAGCGAATTGCCGACGAAATAGGCCTGCTCCTCGTCGCCGTGGCGGGGAATCAGGAATTCGCCGCGCAGGGTCGGCAGCGGGTCGGCGGCGTCGAGCGCGGCGGCATGGGCGGGGGACGACAGATCGGTCACGGGAAAGGCCTGGCAACGTGGAGCGGTGATGAGAGATGAGTGACGAGGGGGCAAGGGCAGGATTCGCCCGGCACTCACTCGAAGCGCGATTTCGACAGCCCCAGCCATTCCAGCGCGGTGCCGTGATACAGCCGCGCCTGGTCGGCCGGCGGCAGGTCGAGCGAGGCGATGCCGGCACCGGGCGTCTGTTCGCCAAGCGGGAACGGGTAGTCGGTGCCGAGCATCACCCGCGACACGCCGCAGGTGTCGAGCAAGTATTCGAGCGCGCGCGGGTCGGCGACCCAGGAGTCGAAGTAAAACTGGTTGAGGTAATCGCGGGGGTTGCGCGGATTGTCGGTCGCGACCAGGTCGGGGCGCATGTTGAAGCCGTGTTCGATGCGGCCGATGGTGTAGGGGAAACTGCCGCCGCCATGGGCCAGACAGATCTTCAACTTCGGCAGGCGTTCGAGCACGCCGCCGAACACCAGGCAGCAGGCTGCGCGCGATTGCTCAGCCGGCATGCCGACCAGCCACGGCAGCCAGTATTTCGGCATGCTCGGCGTGCCCATCATGTCCCAGGGGTGCACCAGGATCGCCGCGCCGAGGTCGCTGGCGGCCTCGAAGAACTCGAACAACTCCGGTGCGTCGAGGTTCCAGTCGTTGACGTGGCTGCCGATCTGGCAGCCCTGCAGGCCGAGCTGGTCCATGCAGCGTTCGAGTTCCTGCACCGCCAGGCGCGGCGACTGCAGCGGCACCGTGCCGATGCCGGCGTAGTGGCGCGGGTAGTCGCGGCAAGCCTGCGCCATATGATCGTTGAGCGCCTGGTGCAGGTCGAGGGCCTGGTTGGCCTTGGCCCAGTAGCTGAACATCACCGGCACGGTGCTGATGACCTGCACCTGCACGCCGAAGCGCGCGTAGTCGTCGATGCGCTCCTGCGGGTCCCAGGTCTTCGACCAGATCTCGCGGAAGAACTTGCCGTCCTTGTAGATGCGATGGCGGCCGTCGTCGGTGTGGTGGATCACCGGAAAGCGCTCGTCGCCGTACTTGCGCGCCAGGTCGGGCCAGTCGCGCGGCAGATAATGAGCGTGGGTGTCGATCTTTAGCATCGTCGCCTCAGGTGTCGGGCATCACGTAGCGGCCCGGCGCCGGGTTCAGATGGCCGCAGTCCATGCAGGTCCGATGTTCGCGCGAGGAATAGAAACGCTCGAACACCGGCGGAAAGTCGGCCTCGATGTCGTGCAGGTGGAAGAATTCTTCGTAGAGCTTGTGGTTGCAGCGCTCGCAGTACCACATCAGGCCGTCGTCTTCGTGGGCCAGGCGCTTGCGTTCGATGACCAGGCCGACCGAATCGGGCATGCGCTGCGGCGAATGCGGCACGCGCGGCGGCAGCAGGAAGGTCTCGCCGGCGCGGATCGGGATGTCGCGCACGGCCCCATCCTCCTGGATGCGCAGGACCATCTCGCCTTCGAGCTGATAAAACCACTCGGGGCCTTCGTCCCAGTGATAGTCGGTGCGCTGGTTAGGGCCGCCGACCACCATGACGATGAAGTCGCCGAGGTGGATCACCTTGTTGCCGACCGGCGGCTTCAGCAGGTGCCGGTGTTCGTCGATCCATTGGTTGAGGTTGATCGGTCCAGGAAGCATTCACTTACCCTCGGGCGGTGCGCCGTTTCGCTGCGGGGCGAAGGCGGCGATGCATTTGAGTTCGATGGCGATCGGCGTCGGCAGCGCGGTGATGCCGAGCGTGGTCCGGCACGGCGCCCGTTCGAGCTCGGGGAAATACTCGGCCCAGACCGCGTTATAGGCGGTGAAATCGCGGGCCATGTCGGTCAGGTATACGGTCACGTCGACCAGGTCGTCCCAGCCGGCGCCGCTGGCTTCGAGCACGGCGCGGACATTGGCGAACACCGAGCGGCATTGCAGCTCGATGTCGTAGGCGATCAGGCGGCCTTCGGCGTCGTGGACGTTGCCGGGGATGGCGTTGCTGGCGGCATCGCGCGGGCCGATCCCGGACAGGAACAGCAGGTCGCCGACCCGGCGCGCATGCGGGTACAGGCCGACCGGCCGCGGCGCCTTGGCGGCGCTGATGCCGCCGCCGCTCATCGCGGCGAACCGCCGTGGGTCGAGTGCACCGTGGCGACGGCGCGTTCGTAGGTGTCCTGCAGGGCCTCGAAGCTGTCGATGTTCATGCCGGTGTCGTGGACACGGCCGTTGCGCAGGCTGTAGACCCAACCGTGCACGGCGAGCGGCTGCTTGCGCGCCCAGGCATCGCGGACGATGGTGGTCAGGCTGACGTTCTGCACCTGCTCGATCACGTTGAGCTCGCACAAACGGTCGTGGCGCTCTTCGGCATGGGCGTGCGAGATGCAGGCCACGTGCTTGTCGGCGACGTCGCCGACGTGACGGATCCAGTTGTCGGCCAGACCGAGGCGGTGGCCGTGCAACGCCGCATGCACGCCGCCGCAGCCGTAGTGGCCGACCACGAGGATGTGCTTGACCTTGAGCACGTCGACCGCGAACTGGATCACCGACAGGCAGTTGAGGTCGGTATGGACCACGACGTTGGCGATGTTGCGATGGACGAAGACCTCGCCCGGGGCCATGTCGATGATCTGGTTGGCCGGCACGCGCGAATCCGAGCAGCCGATCCAGAGGTACTCGGGCGCCTGTTGGCGCGAGAGGCGGGCGAAGAACTCCGGGTCCTCGGCGCTGATGCGCTCGGACCATTCGCGGTTTCGTTCAAGCAGGTCGTGCAACGGGGTCATACAACGGTCATCCCAGGTGAAGGCCGACGTTCTTGGCGTCGGTGAAGAAACGCATGGCCTCGGCGCCGCCTTCGCGGCCGAGGCCGGACGCGCCGACGCCGCCGAACGGCGTGCGCAGGTCGCGTTGCAGCCAGGTGTTGACCCAGACCATGCCGACGCGCAATTGCGCGGCGAGGCGATGGGCGCGGGCGAGGTCGCGGGTCCAGACCGACGCCGACAGGCCGTAGTCGCCGGCATTGGCCAGTGCCAGCGCCTGTGCGTCGTCGTCGAAAGCCTGAAGCGTCACGACCGGGCCGAAGATCTCTTCGCGGTTGCTGGCGCAATCCGGGCCGAGGCCTTCGATCACGGTCGGCGCCACGTACCACCCGGGCCGGTCCAGGGCATGGCCGCCGCACAGCACGCGGCCGCCTTCGCCGCGCGCGCGTTCGAGCGCGGCCAAGACCTTGTCGTAGTGCGCCTGCGACACCAGCGGGCCGAGCGTGGTGCTTTCGTCGGCGGGTTCGCCGATCTTCAGCGCCTGCGCGCGTTCGACCAGGGCGTCGCGGACTTCGTCGTAGATCGAGCGCTCGATCAGCAAACGCGAGCCGCACAGGCAGATCTGCCCCGAATTCTGGAACGCAGAGCGCACCAGGGTGTCGAGGTGCGCGCGCCAGTCGCTGTCGGCGAACACCAGGGTCGGGTTCTTGCCGCCTAGCTCCAGCGAGACTTTGCGCAACAGCGGCGCGGCGATGCCGGCGATGCGCTGGCCGACCGCGGTGCTGCCGGTGAACGAGATCGCGCGCACCGCCGGGTGCCGGACCAGGCTTTCTCCGACCTCGGGGCCGAGGCCGTGGACGATGTTGAGCACGCCGTGCGGGAAGCCGATTTCGGCGGCCAGCTCGCCGAGCATGCTGGCCGTGGCCGGGGTCACTTCGGAAGGCTTGGCGACCACGGTGTTGCCGGCCGCGAGCGCCGGGGCGATCTTCCAGGTGAACAGGTACAGCGGCAGGTTCCACGGCGAGATCGTCGCGACCACGCCGAGCGGCGCGCGCAAGGTGTAGTTGAGCCCGGCCTGGCCGTGGTGGGATTCGCTGGCGAACTGGGTCGCGGCGTGGGCGAAGAAGCGCAGGTTGGAGACTGCACGCGGGATCTCGGCTTCGCGGGCGAGCCGGATCGGCTTGCCGGCGTCGCGCGACTCGGCTTGGGCGAAGTCCTCCAGGCGCGTTTCCAACGCGCTGGCGAGGGCTTCCAGCCAGCGCGCACGTTCGCTGTGGGGCAGGGCCGACCAGGCCGGGAACGCGGCCTGCGCCGCGGCGACTGCGAGCTCGACATCGGCGGCGTCGCCGGCCGCGACCTGCGCATACGCTTGCGCATTGGCGGGGTCGTGGACATCGAGCCAACGACTGCCGGCCGCATCGCGCGCCTGGCCGTCGATCCAGTGCCGGAATCTGTGCATGCGCCAAGCTTAACGCGTGGGCGCGGCAGCGCCCATAGCGCGGGGCGGCGGGGCGGTCGCGGTTCCGTGACGGCGGGGCCGGATGGCGTGCGCTTTGGGGCCTTCGCGAACGAATGACGCGGCCTCCGACTTTGCCGATCCGGTCCGTGGCGCGCGGGCATGACCAAAGTCATGCATGACTGTTGGCCCAGGTGCGCCGCAGCAAAGTCGCCTCGCGCAGTCGCGAGAACACCCAGGTGGCGGGCGGCAAGGGAGGCGAAATACCGCGAAATAAGATGAATCGCTGCGCCTGGCGTCTCGTATCGGCAACCCCGATCGGCGCAACGGCGGCATCGCGAGTCACTGTCTCCCGGCACTTGACTGCCCGCGCAGGCACTGCGCACATTCCGAGAGGTGACTTTCATCCATGCCTTGCGGCGGCAACCAGCACTGCCGATCGGGCCCACAACGGCGGAACAATCTCGTGGATAGACGCAACTTCCTGACCATGTCGGGGCTCGGCATCGCCGGGCTGATGATTCCCTACGGCAGCGCGATCGCCGCCGAAGCCCTGTTGACGCCGCTGGATGTGGCCAAGAAAAAAGTGCTTGCCGACACCGCGCTGACCGCGGCGAAAGGCGCCGGCGCAACTTACTGCGATGTACGCATCGGCCGTTATCTGCGCCAGTTCGTCATCACCCGCGAGGACAAGGTCCAGAACGTGGTCAACACCGAGTCGACCGGCATCGGCATTCGCGTGCTGGTCAACGGCGCCTGGGGCTTCGCCGCGACCAATCAGTTGAACGCCAAGAGCGTGGCCGAGGCGGCGCAGCAGGCCGCTGCCATCGCGCGTGCGAACTCCAAGACCCAGACCCAGCCGGTGGTGTTGGCCAAGACCCCGGGCGTCGGCGAGGTGGCGTGGAAGACGCCGATCCGCAAGAACGCCATGGAAGTGCCGATCAAGGACAAGGTCGACCTGTTGCTCGGCGTCAACGCCGCCGCGGTCAAGGCCGGCGCCGACTTCGTCAACTCGATGCTGTTCCTGGTCAACGAACAGAAATACTTCGCTTCGACCGACGGCTCCTACATCGACCAGGACGTGCACCGCATCTGGGCGCCGATGACGATCACCGCGATCGACAAGGCCAGCGGCAAATTCCGCACCCGCGAAGGCCTGTCCTCGCCGATGGGCATGGGCTTCGAGTACCTCGACGGCGCCGCTTCGGGCAAGACCGTCTCGCCGAACGGCGTGGTCAACTACAGCAACTCCTACGACATGCTCGAAGACGCGGTCGCCGCCGCCAAGCAGGCGCGGCAGAAGCTCACCGCGCCGTCGGTCAAGCCGGGCAAGTACGACCTGGTGCTGGACCCTTCGCACACCTGGCTGACTATCCACGAATCGATCGGCCATCCGCTCGAGCTCGACCGGGTGCTCGGTTACGAGGCCAACTTCGCCGGCACCAGTTTCGCCACCGTCGACAAGGTCAAGAGCGGTTTCAAGTACGGCAGCGACCAGGTCACGGTGTTCGCCGACAAGACTCAGCAAGGCAGCCTCGGCGCGGTCGGCTTCGACGACGAGGGCGTCAAGACCAAGCGCTGGAACCTGATCAAGGACGGCATCCTGGTCGACTACCAGACCATCCGCGACCAGGCCCACATCCTGGGCAAGAGCGAGTCCGACGGCTGCTGCTACGCCGATTCCTGGTCGAGCGTGCAGTTCCAGCGCATGGCCAACGTGTCGCTGGCGCCGGGCAAGAACAAGCTCAGCGTCGCCGACATGATCAAGGACGTCGAGAACGGCATCTACATCGTCGGCGACGGCTCGTTCTCGATCGATCAGCAGCGCTACAACGCCCAGTTCGGCGGCCAGCTGTTCTACGAGATCAAGAACGGCAAGATCACCGGCATGCTGGAAGACGTGGCCTACCAGATCCGTACCCCGGAATTCTGGAACTCCTGCGCCGCGGTCTGCGACGAAAGCGACTACCGCCTCGGCGGCTCGTTCTTCGACGGCAAGGGCCAGCCGGGCCAGGTCTCGGCGGTCTCGCACGGTTCCAGCACGGCGCGCTTCAACGGCGTCAACGTCATCAACACCGCCCGCAAGCTCGGCTGACCGGCGCAGGAGAATCCACCCATGAGCATCTTCACCGAAGCCGAAGCCAAGGCCATCCTCGACAAGGTCCTGGCGCTGTCCAAGGCGGACGAGTGCACCGCGACCCTGACCGGTTCGATCGCCGGCAACATCCGTTTCGCTCTCAACAACGTGTCGACCAGCGGCATCGTCAGCAACAGCAACCTGGCCGTGCAGTCGGCCTTCGGCAACCGCGTCGGCACCGCCAGCATCAACGAGTTCGACGATGCCGCGCTGGAACGCGTGGTCCGCCGCGCCGAAGACCTGGCCAGGCTGGCGCCGGAAAACCCGGAGTTCATGCCGGCGATCGACAAGCAGAGCTATAAGCCGAGCCCGACCTTCAGCGCTTCGACCGCGGCGATCACGCCCGAATTCCGCGCGCAGGTCGCGGCAGACTCGATCGCGCCGTGCCGCGAAGGCAAGCTCACCGCCGCTGGCTTCCTCGAAGACGGCCAGAGCTTCGTCGCGGTGGCCAACAGCAAGGGCAACTTCGGCTACCAGCAGGCCACCAACTTCGACTACACCTGCACCGTGCGCACCGACGACGGCCGCGGTTCCGGCTGGGTCGGGCGCAATCTCAAGGACGCCAGCGAGTTCAAGGCCGACAACGAAGTGCGCATCGCCATGCGCAAGGCCACCGAGTCGGCCGAGGCCAAGGCGCTGGAGCCGGGCAAGTACACGGTGATCCTGGAGCCGGCCGCGGCCGCCGGGCTGATCTCGTTCATGATGAATTTCTTCGATGCGCGCCAGGCCGACGAGGGCCGCAGCTTCCTGTCGAAGAAGGGCGGCGGCAACAAGCTCGGCGAGCAGGTCTACGACCCGCGCGTCAACATCAGCGCCGACCCCTGGGACCCGCGGGCTCCGGTGCTGCCGTGGGACGCACAGGGCTTGGCTCGCGAGAAGATGTCGGTGGTCGAGAACGGCAAGGTCGCCGCCCTGGATTACTCGCGCTTCTGGGCCAAGAAGCAGGGCAAGCGCGCGGTCGGCACGCCCGGCAACCTGCTCATGGCCGGTGGCGACAAGTCCACCGCCGAGCTGATCAAGGGCACCCAGAAGGGCATCCTGGTCACCCGCACCTGGTACATCCGCATGGTCGACCCGCAGACCGTGCTGTTGACCGGCCTGACCCGCGACGGCACCTTCTACATCGAGAACGGCGTGATCAAGCACCCGGTGAAGAATTTCCGCTTCAACGAGTCGCCGGTGATCATGCTCAACAACATCGAGGAACTCGGGCGGCCGGTGCGCGTGGCCGGCGATGAGTCTTCGTTCGTGATGATGATCCCGCCGATGAAGCTGCGCGATTTCACCTTCACCTCGTTGTCGGACGCGGTCTGATTCACCTTTGAACGGCGGCGCGGCCGGCGATCCGGCGCGCCGCCTGCATCGGTTCGCTGTACCAGCGTTCCGTCGATCCGCCGAACACGAGCCGCCCGATGCAACGACGCGATTTCCTCAGTTTCACCGGCCTGGGCCTGGCCGGCCTCGCGCTTCCCTACGGCCGCGCGATCGCCGCCGAGGCCTTGCTGGAGCCGGCCGATCTCGCACGTCGGCGGCGCCTGGCCGACATCGCTTTGAACGCCGCGCGCGAAGGCGGAGCGGATTATTGCGACGTGCGCATCGGCCGCTACCTGCGCCAATCGGTGGTGACCCGCGAAGCGCAGGTCCGCAACATCGTCAACGGCGAATCCGCCGGTGTCGGCATCCGCGTACTGAGCCAGGGCGCGTGGGGCTTCGCCGCCACCGACGCCTCGACCCCGGACGCGGTCGCTGCCGCCACACGCCAGGCGCTGGCCATCGCTCGCGCCAATGCGCGCATACAGACGCGCAAGGTCGAGCTGGCGCCGGTCGCCGGCGTCGGCGAAACGCGCTGGGCCACGCCGCTGCGCAAGAACGCGATGGCGGTGCCGATCGAGGAAAAAGTCGAGCTGTTGCTCGGCGTCAACGCCGCCGCGCTCAAGGCCGGCGCCGACTACGTCAACTCGACCTTGTTCGTAATCAACGAACAGAAGTATTTCGCGTCCAGCGACGGCAGCTACATCGACCAGGACATCCACCGCATCTGGCTGCCGCTGACCGCGACCGCGGTCGACAAGGCCAGCGGCAAGTTCCGCACCCGCGACGGCCTGTCGGCGCCGATGGGCATGGGCTACGAATACCTCGACGCCGATCCGGCCGGCAAGGTCGCGTTGCCTGGCGGCCTGACCGGCTACGGCCGCTCCTACGACGTGATGGAGGACGCGGTCGCCGCCGCCAAGCACGCCCGCGCCAAGCTCAAGGCGCCGTCGGTGAAGCCGGGCAAGTACGACCTGGTGCTGGACCCGTCGAACCTGTTCCTGACCATCCACGAGAACGTCGGCCACCCGCTCGAACTCGACCGTGTGCTCGGCTACGAGGCGAATTACGCCGGCACCAGTTTCGCCACCCTCGACAAGCGCGAACAGGGCTATCGCTACGGCAGCGAACGGGTCAACTTCGTCGCCGATAAAACCCGTCCCGGCAGCCTCGGCGCGGTCGGCTACGACGACGAAGGCGTCAAGACCCGCGAGTGGGACCTGATCCGCGACGGCATCCTGGTCGACTACCAGGCCACCCGCGACGAGGCGCATCTGCTCGGCCATAAACAGTCGCACGGTTGCAGCTATGCCGATTCCTGGTCGAGCGTGCAGTTCCAGCGCATGGCCAACGTCTCGCTGAAGCCGGGCAAGCAGCCATTGAGCGTGGCCGAGATGATCAAGGGCGTCGAGCGCGGCCTGTACGTGCACGGCCGCGGTTCGTATTCGATCGACCAGCAACGCTACAACGCCCAGTTCGGCGGTCAGTTGTTCTACGAGATCAAGAACGGCCAGGTCACCGGCATGGTCGAGGATGCCGCCTACCAGATCCGCACCCCTGAGTTCTGGAACGCCTGTGTGGCGGTCTGCGACGAGCGCGATTTCCGCCTCGGCGGCTCGTTCTTCGACGGCAAGGGCCAGCCGAGCCAGGTCTCGGCGGTCTCGCACGGGTCGAGCACGACGCGCTTCAACGGCGTCAACATCATCAACACCGCGCGTGCGCTGTAGCCGATGGGGTTGAGGCAGGGCATGGTCGTTCCAGGCCGCATCGCGGCAACCCAGACCGACGCAGGCAGGGCCCGGTGAACCGGGCGCAGTTCCTGCGGTTGATGCTCGGCGGCGCTGCCGGCGCCTGGTTGGCGCACTCGCCGTTGGCGCGGGCTGCCCGCGCCGACTACGACTTCTGGTTCACCCGGCTCAAGTACGACTCCGGCGACTGGGACGTCGACCAGCGCATGCCGGCCAACCTGATCACCTCCTTGATCGACTACACCAACCTGAGGGTCGACCCGAAAGAGCACGTGCTCGCCTTGGCCGACCCGAAGATGCTCGGCGCGCCGTTCTGTTACCTGGCCGGGCACAAGCTGGTCGAGTTCAACACCGACGAGCGCCGTAACTTCGAGCGCTACGTGCGCAACGGCGGCTTCGTCTTCGTCGACGACTGCAACCACGACATCGACGGCCTGTTCGCGAAGTCCTTCGAAGAGCAGATGGCGAGGATCTTCGGTGCCAAGGCCTTGCGCCGGTTGCCGAAGAACCACCCCATCTACCGCAGCTTCTTCGTTTTCGACGGCCCGCCGGCGACCGGCTTCGAACTCAACGGCTGGGGCGACGACCTGGTCCACGACTACCTGCAAGGCATCGAGATCGACGGTCGCCTGGGCGTGCTGTACAGCAACAAAGATTACGGCTGCGAATGGGACTACGACTGGCGCAACAAACGCTTCCTGGCCGAGGACAACACCAAGTTCGCGGTCAATATCGTCATGTATGCGTTGGGGGCTTGAGATTCGGGATTTGGAAATCGGGAATCGGGAATCGAGGGCAGGCAGTAGCGAAGCGAACACGATGAAGCGCGTGCTCGCTGTTGCCCCCTTTGACAAAGGGGGCGGCGACCGCGCAGCGGACGCGGGGGATTTGCTGTTGCTGTTGTTGCTTGAAAAACGCGGAGCGAATCTGCACTGGCTTTCGGGATAAAGAAATGAACACGAACGTGGCAACCGGCGGCAACGAAGCCGAACTGAAAATGCAGCTCGATCGCTTGGGCGCCCTGCGCGAAGCGATCGCCCAGGCGATCGTCGGCCAGCACGAGGTGGTCGAGCAATTGCTGATCGGCCTGCTGGCTGGCGGCCACTGCCTGCTCGAAGGCGTGCCGGGCCTCGGCAAGACCCTGCTGGTGCGCTCGCTGGGACAGGCGCTGGAGCTGCAGTTCAGGCGCGTGCAGTTCACCCCCGACCTGATGCCCAGCGATATCCTAGGCACCGAGCTGCTCGAAGAAGACCACGGCACCGGCCATCGCCATTTCCGCTTCCAGCCCGGGCCGATCTTCACGAATCTGCTGCTGGCCGACGAACTCAACCGCACGCCGCCGAAGACCCAGGCCGCGCTGCTCGAAGCGATGCAGGAGCGCACGGTCAGCTATGCCGGCGTGACCCACGCCCTGCCGGCGCCGTTCTTCGTCCTGGCGACCCAGAACCCGCTCGAACAGGCAGGCACTTATCCCTTGCCGGAAGCGCAGCTCGACCGCTTCCTGCTGCATATCCGCGTCGGCTATCCGAGCGAGCGCGAAGAGCACGACATTCTGTTGCAGACCACCGGCACGCGCAGCGCCGAGGTGCCGCGGGTGATGGGCGGCGAAGAGATGATCGCTTTGCAAGCGCGGGTACGCGAGGTGCATCTGGGCGACGACCTGCTGGTCTGGATCACGCGACTGGTGCGCGCCAGCCGTCCCGACGAGAGCGCCTTGCCGGAAGTGCGGCAATGGGTGAAGTGGGGCGCCGGCCCGCGTGCGGGCCAGTCGCTGGTGTTGGCGGCGAAGGCGAGGGCGCTGCTGCATGGGCGTTATGCGGCGACCCGCGAGGACATCCTCGCCCTGGCCGCGCCGGTGATGCGTCACCGCCTGCTGCTGTCGTTCGCCGCCGAGGCCGAGCTCAAGAGCGCCGACGACGTCATCGCCGCGCTGCTGCGCGGCGTACCGTTCCCGAGCGCTTGAGCACAGGCGCCGGAGCCTCGTGAAGGATTTCATTCCACCGTCGGTGCGGGCGCGCCTGCGCAGCTTGCGCCTGCTGTCGCGGCGCGCAGTCGGCACCCATGGCATCGGCCTGCACAACAGCCGCAGCCGCGGCGCGGGGCTCGAATTCGCCCAGTACCGCGCCTACGAGCCCGGCGACGAATTGCGCCAAGTCGATTGGAAATTGTATGCGCGCTCGGACCGGTTCTTCGTGCGCGAAGCCGAGCGCGAAAGTCCGCTCGCGGTCTGGCTGCTGGTCGACGCCACCGCGTCGATGAACCAGTGCGATGCGGCGCGCCCGGATTGGTCGAGGCTCGACGCCGCTAAAGCCCTGGCCGCCTGCGTCGCGGAACTGGCACTGCGTCAGGGCGACCGCTTCGGTTTGATCGCGCTGCGCGAGGACGGTGTGCGCCTGGTCGCGCCTGCGACCGGTGCGCGCCAACGCGACCGCTTGTGGCTGGAACTGCATGCTTTGTCGGCGCAGGGCGCCTGGCCGGCCGCGCAACGGCTGCGGCCGCTGTGGGAACGCATCGCCGCCGGCGACCTGGTGCTGATGATCGGCGACGGTTTCGACGACGGCAGCGATGAAGGCGCCGTCGCGATCGCCGAACGGCTCGCGTCGGCGCGACGCGAAGTGCTGAGCATTCGCATCTTGACCGCGGAAGAACGCGACTTCCCGTTCCGCGGCGGTTACCGCTTCCGCGACCCGGAAACCGGCGAAGAGTTGCTCGGCGACGGCGCGGCCTTGCGCGACGAGTTCCTTGTGCGATTCGCCGCCGCGCGCAAGGCGCTCGATGCGCGCCTGGCCGCAAGCGGCATCCGCCACACCGAGTACGTGCTCGACGAGGCGCTCGATCTGCCGCTGCGACGCTTGTTCGGTGCCCGCGACATGGCGGAGCAGGCGTGAACCTGAGCCTGCTGCTGCCCGCCGCGCTGGCCGCGCTGGCGGCTTTGCTACTGCCGCTGTTGATCCATCTCGCGCGGCGCAGCGAACAGCGCCCGACCGATTTCGCCGCCTTGCGCTGGTTGCGGCAGCGGCCGAAGCCGCGTCACCGCATCCGCTTCGACGAATGGCCGCTGTTGCTGCTGCGCCTGTTGCTGCTGGCCTTGCTCGCAATGTGGCTGGCGCGGCCGGTGTTGTTCGGCGCCGAGAGCGCGCGGCCGTGGATCGTGGTCGCACCCGGCGTCGACGCACAGGCCGCACGCGCCCAGGCTGCCGCATCCGATGCGCGCCTGCACTGGCTCGCGCCGGGTTTTCCGCGTCTCGATGCTGCCGCACCCGCTACGCCGGTGCCTCTGTCCAGTGTGTTGCGCGAGCTCGATGCCAGCCTGCCGGCGGCTGCGGCGCTGACCGTGTTCGTGCCCGAGCACATGGGCGGCACCGACGGGCAACGGCCGCAGTTGTCGCGGCCGGTCGAATGGCGGGTCGTGCCCGGCACGACGCCGGCTGCGACCCCGGCCAGCGCGATGGCCGCGCCGTCGCCGGCGATCCGCTATGCCGCCGATCGCGCAGCGGCGCTGCCGTATCTGCGCGCGGCGATCGCCGCCTGGCGCGATCCGACAGCGGACGATCGCTCGACCGAATCGGTCGCGCCCAGCACCGAGGCTTGGCCGGCCGACAGCCGCGAGTTGATCTGGTTGGCGCCTGGCGCTGTGCCGGCGCAGGTGCGCGAGTTCGCCCGCAACGGCGGGCGCGTGCTGCTCGATGCGGCCAGCGAATGGCCGCGCGATGCCTCATCGCTGCCTGCGCCGTTGTGGCGCGACGCGTCCGGTGCGGTCCTGGTCGAGGGCGTCGCGTTCGGTCGCGGCCGGCTGATGCGCTTGACCCGTGCGCTGGCGCCACAGGTCATGCCGGAGTTGCTCGAACCGGGTTTCCCGCAACGCTTGCGCGGCTTGTTCGAGCCGACCGCTCCCGCGCCTTCCTGGGTCTCGGCTAAAGACCATGCACCGGCGACTGGAGGCGCGTCTTATGCCTTGCCGCCGCGCGAGCTGCGCTTGTGGTTGGCGCTGTTGATCGCATTGGTGTTCGTGCTCGAACGCTGGCTGGCGACGCGCGCACGACGCGGAGCGACGCCATGACCGCGGCGACGATCCTTGCCGGCCGGCTGCGTTCGGCGCGCACCCGCCGCGCCCTCGATCTGGCCCTGTGCCTGTTGCCGTCGGTCGTGGTCGGCGCGGCCTTGGCCTGGCGCTTGTGGGGTGTTTCGGCTGCACTGTCGCTGGCGGCAGTACTATGCGCGGCGCTCGCCGCTTTCGTCTGGAGTAAGGCCCGGCGCCTCGACGAGGCTTGGCTCGCGCGACGCCTCAACGCCACCCGCAGCGACATGGACGACAGCGCCGATCTGTTGTTCGCATCGGGCGAGGACTTGAACGGCTTGCAGCGCTTGCAACAGGCGCGGCTGCGCGAACGCATCGAAACTGCAAACGGTCCCGAGCTGGGCCCGGGGTGGTCGGCACGGCGCCTGCTCGTGTCGGCGCTCGCTGCGTTGCTGGGCTTGATCGCGATCGGCCTGTGGCCACGTGCGCAGAGCGGCGCGCGCGATCTCGAAGCCTTGTCGCCGGCGCCGCAGGTCGCCGCCTTGCCCGGACAGCCACGGCTGATCGAACAAGGCCTGCGCATCGATCCACCGGCGTATACGCACATGCCGCCGCGCAGCGAACCCACCCTCGAAGGGCGCGTGCCCGAGAACGCGCGCTTGCGCTGGAACCTGCGTTTCGAGCCGCAGCCGAGCGCGGCCGAGCTGGTCTTCCACGACGGCCAGCGCTTGGCGCTCGCACGCCAGGGCGACGGGCGCTGGAGCGCCGAGCGCGTGCTGGCCAAGCCGGCCTTGTATCGCATCGTCGCCGCAGGCGCGCCGGATGCGCAGACGCGCCGTCTGTACCGGCTCGACGTCACCGTCGACCGCGTTCCGCAGTTGCGCGTGCTCGAACCCGATCGCGGCCTGAGCCTGATGAGCGCGGGGCAGCGCAACTGGCCGCTGGAGTTCGAAGCCAGCGACGATTACGGACTGGCCGCGAATGCACAGTTGCGCATCACCCTGGCCCAGGGCAGTGGCGAGAACATCACCTTCCGCGAGCAGCGCCTCAGTCTGCGCGGCACCGGCACGGCGACCGCCAAGCGTTATGCGCAGCGTCTCGACCTGGCCAGCCTCGGCTTCGCCAGCGGCGACGACCTGATCGTCCAGCTCAGCGTCGACGACAATCGCTCGCCGAAGCCGCAGACGGCGCAGAGCCCGAGCCTGATCCTGCGCTGGCCGGCCGACCTCGGCAGCGAGGCGACGGGCCTGGACGGCATGGTCAAGACCACCTTGCCGGCGTATTTCCGCAGCCAGCGCCAGATCATCATCGACGCCGAGGCCTTGATCGCGCAGCGGCGCAAACTCGACGAAGCGCGGTTTATCGAACGCTCCGACGCGATCGGCGTCGATCAGCGCCTGTTGCGCCTGCGCTACGGCCAGTTCCTCGGCGAAGAATCCGAGGGCGCACCGCAGTTGCCGACCAACGACCGCGACGAACCCGAACCGCACGACGAGCATACGGCTGCGGATAAGGGCCAGGGGCAGAGCGCGAATGCCTCCGCGCCGGACGAACACGATGAGCATGCGCATACGCCGAAGCCGGCGGCGCCTACCTTCGGCGAGGAAGGCTCGGTGCTGGAGCAGTTCGGCCATACCCACGATCACGCCGAAGCCGCGACCTTGCTCGATCCGGACACGCGCAAGCTGCTCAAAGCCGCGCTCGACGAGATGTGGCAGTCGGAACTGCATCTGCGCCAGGGCCATCCGCAGCAGGCGCTGCCGTATGCGCACAAGGCGTTGGGCTTCATCAAGAAAGTGCAGCAGGCCACGCGCATCTACCTGGCCCGGGTCGGCCCCGAGTTGCCGCCGATCGACGAAAGCCGCCGTTTGAGCGGCGAACGCGCCGGACTGGTGCGACGCGGCGAGATGCTGGCCGCGGCGAGGGCAGCCGATCCCTTGCTCGAATCGCTGTGGCGCGAGCTGGAGCAAAGCACGCGCGCGAGCAAGCCGACCCCGATCGATTACACCGGTCTGCAGCGTTGGTTGCGCGAGCACGAGTCGCGAGTAGCCGACCCCTTGGCCTTCGCCGCCGCCTTCGATGCCCTGCGCAACGAACCCGAATGCCTGCGTTGTCGCGCTGAGCTGCGGCGACTGCTGTGGCCGCTGCTGACGCGGCCGCCGGCGAGCGTGCAACGGCGAGGGCAGGGCGACGCGGTCGACCGGCGTTACTTCGAAGCCTTGCAACAGGAGGCCCGGCGATGATCGGCGCCATCGATCTCGACAGCGGCCTGCAAGGCAGCCTCGAAACCGCGATCGCCGGGTTGCTCGGCCTCGCCGTCGTGCTGGCGATGGCGAGCCTGATCCTGCGGCAATACCGCGCCGAGGCCGGGATGCGTGCGCGTGGTTGGCGGCTCGCATTGTTGCTGATCGCGCAACCGCTGATGGCGGCGTTGCTGTATCTCGCGCTGTTCCCGCCGCTCGTATACAGCGACGCCGGCAGCATGGTGGTGGCGACGGCCGGTGCGAGCGCGAGCGACGCCACGATCGCCGGCGAGACCCGCATCGCCTTGCCCGAAGCCACGGCTTCGACCGACGGCGAACGCGTACCCGACCTCGCCACGGCGTTGCGCCGCCATCCCGGCACCCAACGGCTGCGCCTGCTCGGCGCCGGCCTGGAGCTGCGCGATCGCGATGCCGCGCGCGGGCTGACGATCGAATGGCAGCCGACGCCGTTGCCGCGCGGACTGAGCGGCCTGTGGGCGCCGCGCGAAGTCGCGGCCGGCGGCGGGTTCAGCGTGACCGGAAGTGTCGCAGCGATGCCCGGTGCGGTGGTGGAATTACTAGACCCGGGTCTGCAACGCGTCGACCGCGCCGCCTTGGCGGCGGATGGCGGCTTCCGCGTCGGCGCCATCGCACGCATTCCGGGCTTGATGAATTTCAGGCTGCGTTTGCGCGATGCGCGCCAGAACGTCGTCGAAGAGATCGAGCTGCCTTTGTCGGTGGTCGCCGATACGCCGCCGCGAGTGCTGGTGCTGGCTGGCGCACCGAATCCGGAACTGAAGTACCTGCGACGCTGGGCCTTGGACGCGGGGATCAAGCTGCATACCCAGGTCGATGCCGGCGCTGGGCTGCGGCTCGGCGATGCGCCGCTGAACTTGAACGCCTCGACCTTGGCCGGTTTCGATCTGGTCGTGCTGGACGAACGCGTCTGGGAAGGCCTGGGCGAATCGCAGCGTGCCGCCTTGCTCGGCGCCATGCGCGACGGCCTCGGCGTGCTGCTGCGCATCGGCGGCCCTTTGTCGCCACGCATGCGTACGCAGCTGCGGGCGCTGGGCTTCGAACTCGGGGCCGGCGCAGACTCGGTGGAAGTGCGCTTGCCGCCATCGAGCGCGGATGAAGAAGCGACCCGCGCCCGCATCGGCCCGGGCACGACCGACGCGCCGCGTGCCCGCGATGAGGCGGTGGGGGAGTTGCCGGTACTGAATCGACGTGCGCTCACACTCGATGGCGCGGGTTCGCACAGTCTGTTGCGCGGTGCGGACGGCAAGGCTTTCGCCAGTTGGCGCAGCGCCGGCCGTGGCCGGCTCGGTGTGTGGACCCTGAGCGACAGCTTCCGCCTGACCCTGGCCGGTCGCGACGATCTGCATGGGCAATGGTGGAGTGCCGCTTTTGGCGCGTTGGCGCGGGCCCAGCCGAAGCCGATGCTGCGGATCGATGGCGAGGCGCGTCAGGACCGGCGGGTCTCGCTGTGCGGCTTGAGCGCTGGGGCGCAGGTGCGTACACCGCACGGCGATGACATCGATGTGCTGATCGATCCGGCCAGCGGTAGCGAACGCTGCGCCGCCTTTTGGCCGACCGACGCGGGTTGGCATATGTTGCGCCAAGGCGAGCGCTTGCAGCCCTTCGCGGTGCGCGGCCGCGATGAGGCGCCGGGCTTGCGTGCTGGCGAGCTGCGTGAGGCGACTTTGCTATTGATGGCGCAGACGCGATCGCCGACCGCTGCGGCTTCGTCGGTGGCGAATGCGGCCTCGTCGACGCAGGCTCAACGGGGTTCGTCCTGGCCGTGGTTTCTGGCTTGGTTGTTCGTGAGTGCGGGAGCGTGGTGGTTGGAGCGTTCGCGGCGCGGGCGTATAGCGCAGTCCGAATAGTGGTAGGCGACGAATCCAAAGGGTAGGAGCGGCGTCCTACTGGATTTCCTTCGCTCACAAGCCGCGACCGCGGGATGCGCAGAGGGAGCAACGCCGGTGTTATGAATCGAGTTGGCGTGCTTTCGCGAGGGTAGGAGCGGCGCAAGCCGCGACCGCGTTGCTTGTCGTTACGGTGCTTCTTACCGCAGAGCGGTGAAGCCAAGGCTACAGTTAGGGCTAGAGCTAGAGCTAGAGCAAAGCTTCCGTCCGCTGACGCGGCCGGGTTACTTTCTTTTGCTAAGCCTAAAAGAAAGGTAACCAAAGAAAAGGGCTCTCCTTGACGAAGCTCCCTTGCGAGCACTCAGCTGGCGCCGGGATTTTCCGATAAGACATCCTTGTCTTATCGGAAAACGGCGCACGTCCTGTGCGCCGCCCTCCGGGTCTCCAGGCGTTCTCGCGAGTTCGGTACTGCGCCAAGCTCATCCGGCAACGGCAACGGCAACGGCAACGGTGATCGGCCTCTGTAGGAGCGGCGTGAGCCGCGACCACGAACTGTGGATGGCGACGATATTTCGCAGGCGGCGTCAAATCCCGTCTTCGGTCGTTGCTTTAGCCTTGGCTGTTGTTGTGCGACGTTTCGCACTAGCGAAGGCAATCGAAGACCCGGAGGGCGGCGCGCAGGGACGCGAGCCGTTTTTCATCGGGACAGGGATGTCCCGTATGTAGAGCCCTGCGAAAGCACCGCACGTGCGGGCCCTTGATTCAAAGAGAAGCATTTTTCTTTGGTTACCTTTCTTTTGTTGCTTATGACAAAAGAAAGTAACCCGCCGCTTTAGTGGCGGAAGCTTTTGGCGTTTGATCCTGATCTTGATCTTGCGGGAGCGATGCGCCGCGAGATTGAAACAGCGCGGTCGCGGCTTGTGACCGAAGGAAATCCAGTAGGACGCCGCTCCTACCCTCGCGGAAACACGCCGCTTCGATGCGCGGCACCGGCGTTGTTGCTTCTGCGCATCCCGCGGTCGCGGCTCACGCCGCTCCTACAGTGGGATAACGCTGGATTCGGCGCGTGTTCGCTCCCTTAGGACGACGGCATTCGCCCAACTGTCAGATCAAATCGACTGCATCCGCCCACCATCCACCGCCAGGCTCACGCCGTTGACGTAAGCCGCGGCCGGCGAACACAGGAAGGCGATGCAGGCGGCGATCTCGCCAGGGGCGGCGAAGCGGTTCGCCGGCACGGTCTTGCGCATGGCTTCGATCACGGCCTCCTGCGTTTGGCCGCTGTTGCGGGCACGGTCGCCGATGATCTGTTCGATGCGCGCGGTCTGGGTGTAGCCAGGCAGGACGTTGTTGACGGTGATGCCGTCGGCGCCGAGTTCGCGCGACAAGGTCTTGGCCCAGCTCGCAACGGCGCCGCGGATAGTGTTGGAGACGCCGAGGCCGACGATCGGTTCCTTGACCGAGGTCGAGATCACGTTGACCACGCGGCCCCATTGCGCCGAACGCATGCCGGGCAGCACCGCGCGCACCAGGGTCTGGTTGGCGAGCAGGTGGCGCTGGAAGGCGTCCAGATAGGCGCTGTCGAGGGCGGTATGCGCCGGGCCGCCAGGCGGGCCGCCGGTGTTGTTGACCAGGATATGCACCGGCTTGCCGGCTGCGAGCGCTTCGACCTGGGCGGCGAGGGTGGCCGCGTCGGCGACGTCGGCGGCGATCCAGCCGTGCGCCTGCGCGCCGCTGCGCGGCAAGGCCTCGGCGACCGCGGCCAGGGCGTCGGCGCGGCGCGCCAATACGGTCACGTCGCAGCCCAACAGGGCCAGCTCGTGCGCGGCGGCGCGGCCGATGCCTTCGGAGGCGCCGCAGACCAAGGCGTGCTTGCCGCTCAAGTTCAGATCCATATCAGTCTCCGCTGCTCGGTAGGGCCATGCGCTCGCGCATCAGGGCGGCGACCGCGCGGCTGTCGTCGCGGTCCTGCGCCTGCAACTGAGTGGCGACGTTTTCGCGATTGGCCAGGGGATGGTTCTGGCTGAGTTTGAACTTCAGGGTGATGCGTTCGACCTTGAAGCGAAAACCGACGATGCCGCGCAATTGCCGGCGCAGTTCCTCGCGTTCGACTTCGAAGCGCCAGTCGCTGCCGATGCGGCCTTCGTGGCGGGCGCTGAGGTCGTCGACGAGTTGGGCCAGGCCGGCCTCGTCTTCGAAAGTCTGCAATTCGCCGTGCAGGTGGGCGATGGCGTAGTTCCAGGTCGGCACCCGCGCCGCGCTTTCCTTGTCGGTGTACCAGCCTGGCGACACGTAGGCGTGCGGGCCTTGCAGGATCGCCAGGGCCGGGCCGGCGTGGCGCGCCTGCGGGTTCGGGCGCGCCCAATGGCCGCGCAGTTCGACTTGCTCGCCGTCGCGCCGATACAACAGGGGCAAGTGGCTGATCGTCGGCGCGTCGTCGCGCACGGTGATCAGGGTGGCGAAGTCGTAGGCGTCGGCCAGGCGGTCGAGCGCGCCCAGGTCGGTTTCGGCGAAGGCGCGCGGCAGGTACATGGCGTTGGGCTCAGTGGCGCTGCGGCAGTTTCTGGATCATCAGCGTGCCCAGCGTCTCGTCGTCCTGGGCTTGCGGGGGTACCAGCTCGTCGAGCGCGAAGCCGCGTGCCTGCGCGTCCTCTTCGTCCAGGCCTTCGAGCTCGACGAACTCGGCGTCCATGAGCGCGGCGCGGGCGGTGTCTTCGCTGTCGTAGGACAAGGTGTTGGCGTCGCTGTCGAAGACTTCGGCGGTGCCGGCCTCGCGTATGCGCAATCGCGCCCAGACCACGGTGCGGCCGAGCGTGGCCAGCCACCATTGGCCTTCGCCGGAAGCCGGGGTGGAAGAAGTGTCGTACTCGTTTTCGGTCATCAGGGCACCATCATGGAAAGCAGCCAGAGCAGGCCCGCGCAGGCCAGCGAAGCGAACACGATCAGCAACGAAACCCGCGCCGGCGTGGCCAGGCCGTCGAGGTTGCGGTCGCTCGCGGCGCGATAGCGCTGGCGCAGCAGCCAGCCCCATGCGGACGGATTGGCGAAGGCGGCCTCGCCGAGTTCGCCGCGCAAGGCCGGATGGCGGTCGCGCAGGTGGACCAGGGCCAGCGGCCAGAAGATCGCGAACGCGCAGAACGCGGAGATCGCGATGCCGACGAAGGTCAGGGCCAGGAACAGGATCACGTACGTCTTACCTCTGTGGCCCAAGGGCCTGAATCGATGCCGGAAGCCATCATGTGCCGCGGCCGTGGCGGGGTAAAGCGGCGGGGAGTCGCGGGCGCTACCGCCCGATCATGCCGAACTTCCGGGCCGTCATCCCCGCGCAGGCGGGGATCCAGGGCCCTTCGTGCGAGAGCCTGCAAGGTCGTTGGATCCGCGCCTGCGCGGAGATCACGGGCACGGAGCGAACCGAGCGATGTCGCCACGAACACGGCCGCAGCACGCCGGCACGGGCGGATCAGAACTCGGCGCTGCCCGGTGCGCGCGGGTAGGCGATCGCGTCGCGGATGTTGCTCAGGCCGCACACGTAGACCACCAGGCGCTCGAAGCCGAGGCCGAAACCGGCGTGCGGCACGGTGCCGTAGCGGCGGAAGTCGCGGTACCAGTCGTAATGCGCCGGATCCAGGCCGAACTGCGCCATGCGCGTGTCGAGCACGTCGAGGCGCTCTTCGCGCTGGCTGCCGCCGATGATCTCGCCGATGCCGGGCGCCAGCACGTCCATCGCCGCGACGGTCTTGCCGTCGTCGTTGAGGCGCATGTAGAAGGCCTTGAAGTGCTCGGGGTAGTTCAGCACCACCACCGGGCGGCCGACGTGCTGCTCGGTCAGCCAGCGCTCGTGCTCGGTCTGCAGGTCCAGGCCCCATTCGACCGGGAACTCGAACTTCTGCCCCGACTTCTGCAACAACGAGATCGCATCGGTGTAGTCGATGCGTTCGAACGGCGAGTTGACGAAGGTCTCCAGGCGGGTGATCGCATCGGGCTGGACGCGTTCGGCAATGAAGGCCATGTCGTCGCCGCGCTCGTCGAGCACCGCGCGGAACAGGTACTTGAGGAAGTCCTCGGCGACCCGTGCGTTCTCCATCAGGTCGGCGAAGGCGATCTCCGGCTCGATCATCCAGAACTCGGCCAGATGGCGGGTGGTGTTGCTGTTCTCGGCGCGGAAAGTCGGGCCGAAGGTGTAGACCTTGCTCAGCGCCAGGCAGTAGGCCTCGACGTTGAGCTGGCCGGACACGGTCAGGAAGGTTTCCTTGCCGAAGAAGTCGCGCGAGAAATCGATCGCACCGTCCTTCTCGCGCGGCAGGTTGGCCAGGTCCAGGGTCGAGACCCGGAACATCTGGCCGGCGCCCTCGGCGTCGGAGGTGGTGATGATCGGCGTGCTGATCCAGTAGTAGCCGTTCTCGTGGAAATACCGGTGCACCGCCTGCGACAGGCAGTGGCGGATGCGGGTGACCGCGCCGAACAGGTTGGTGCGCGGGCGCAGATGGGCGAACTCGCGCAGGTATTCCAGCGTGTGCGCCTTCGGCTGCATGGGGTAGGTGAGCGGGTTCTCGACCCAGCCGACCACCTGCAGGCTGGAGGCCTGGATCTCGTAGTTCTGGCCCTGGCCCTGCGAGGCGACCAGGATGCCGGTGGCGATCACCGAGCAACCGGCGGTGAGGTGTTTGACCTCCTCGTCGTAGTTGGACAGCGTATTCGGCGCCACGACCTGGATCGGTGCGAAGCAGGAGCCGTCGCTGACGTTGACGAAGCTCAGTCCGGCCTTGGAATCGCGACGGGTACGCACCCAGCCGCGTACCGTGACTTCGCCGCCCGCCGGAATCTTGCCCGCGAGTGCCTGTTCGACGCTAACCACCGTCATGTGATGCCGCCCCAGCGCGTTGAAAAGTAAAGGACGGCGATGATAACGGATGCTGCCGGCACAGGGCGTGCCGGTCGCCGCGGCCTTAGACTGCGTTTTGGACCACGGGGGCGAGGCGCGGCATGAATCGGGTTTGGCGATGGGGCAGGCGATGGGGACGCGGGTGGGCCGGCTGGATGCTCGCCATGGCGGCGGCCGCGACATGCGCGCAGGCGGCCGCAGCGGCGCCTGCGCCGGAGCCCCTGCCGGTGGTCGTGCTCGACGAGGCACGCGCCGGCCATTTCGCCGGTCTCGCGCTGAGCTGCGTCGGCCGCGAATACCCGAACAAAATCAGCCATCGCCTCGAAGGCGCCAAGGACGTGGCCGCGCCGAGCAAGCTGTATCCGGCCTTCTACGGCTGCTACGACTGGCATTCCTCGGTGCACGGGCACTGGTTGCTGGCGCGGCTGGTCGAGCGTTTCCCGCAGGCGCCGTTCGCCGCGCCGGCGCGGGCCGCGCTGGCGCGCAACCTGACCGGCGAGAACATCGCCGGCGAACTGGCGTATCTGCGCCGCAGCAGCGACGAGACCTTCGAACGCCCCTATGGCCTGGCCTGGTTGCTGCAACTGGGCTCGCAGTTGCGCGGCTGGGACGACCCGCAGGCGCGGCAATGGGCGGCGGCGCTGGAACCGCTGGAGCGCGAAGCCGCTGCGCGGCTGCTGCGCTGGCTGCCGAAACTGACCCGCCCGATCCGCGTCGGTGAACACAGCCAGACCGCGTTCGCCTTCGGCCTGGCCCTGGACTGGACCCGCCGCAGCGGCGACCAGGCGCTGCGCGACGCCCTGATCGCCCGCTCGCGCTTCTTCTACCAGGGCGACCGCGACTGCCCTTTGGCCTATGAGCCTTCCGGACAGGACTTCCTTTCGCCGTGCCTGGCCGAAGCCGATCTGATGCGTCGGGTGCTGGCGCCGGACGAGTACGCCCGCTGGCTGCGCGAGTTCCTGCCGCAGGTGCCGCGCCGCGCTCGCGCCGACTGGCTGGTCCCGGCCGTGGTGCTCGACCCCGAGGACGGCAAGCTCGCCCATCTCGACGGCCTCAACCTGAGCCGGGCCTGGATGCTGGAAGGCATCGCCGCCGGATTGCCGCCGCGCGATCGGCGCATCCGCGCCTTGCGTGCGGCCGCCGCCGTGCATCGCGAACTCGGCCTGATCGCGGTCGGCGACAGCCATTACGCCGGTGCCCATTGGCTCGGCAGTTTCGCCACCTATCTGATGGCGCCGCCGGATGCGGCGCCGGCCCCGGCCCCGGCCGCGGCGACCGGGGCAGGGCGCAGCGACTGAGGCGTTCAGGCCCGAAGCAGCGTCTTTGCCGGCGCTGCGACAGGCTGGCGGCGACAGGACGCCTGCTTGAACGCCGTCGCAATGCCGCCATATCGGGTACAGCCCGCCGATGCCAGGCTGCTACCATTCCGGTAGCGCCGATCCGGCCGCAGCCTTCCAGGCCGCAGCCGGCATCGAGCACAACATTCTTACGAGTACCGCCATGTCCGTGACCCTCGCCCCCGCCGCGCTCGCACGTGTCCAGCATTTCCTGACCGAAACGCCGACCGCGCTGGGCCTGCGTTTCGGCGTGACCCGTACCGGTTGCTCGGGCTGGCAGCACATCGCCGACCTGGCCCGCGACGAGCGCGAAGGCGACACCGTGTTCGAGCAGGACGGCGTGCGCATCTATGTCGACCCGATCAGCCTGCCGCTGGTCGACGGCACTCGCATCGATTTCCTCAAGCAGGGCCTCGGCGAGATGTTCGTGTTCCAGAACCCGAACGCCGCCGCCGAATGCGGTTGCGGCGAAAGCTTCACCACCCAGGCCGACGCTGCCTGAGTTCGACTAGGGCAGGGCGGCGTAAGCCGGACCTGCTTCGGTCCGTATCGAGATTGCGCTTCGCAGCGCTCTGACGGATCGCGGTGCTTCCAGCGCGCTCGATGCGCTTTGCCGATTGCGGCCGGTGCGGCGTTGCCGCCAACTTTCGACATGCGGCAGCGGCGCGAGGCCGGGCTAGACTCGGCCGCTGGTCTCCTGGGGAATCCGCACCATGCTCCGTCCCGTTCTGCTCGCCGCGGCCATCGCCGTGGGCCTGGCCGCGCCGTTGGCCTCGATGGCCACGGCCGCGCCCGCCACTGCCGCATCCGCCACGCGCAATGCCAACGCCTCCACCGAGGCGCTGCATCGTTTGTTCGACGAGGAGTGGGAGCGCGGCCTGCGCGAGAACCCCGAAGGCGCCAGCTTCAACGGCGACAAGCGCTATAACGACCGCTGGACCGACGCCAGCCTGAGCGCGATCCAGGCGCGTCAGGAGAGCGACCGCCAGGCGCTGGCCAAGCTCAAGGCCATCGATCGCAGCCAGTTGTCGGAAGCCGACCAGCTCAACTACGACGTGTTCGGCTGGAACCTCGGCAAGAGCATCGAGCGGCAGAAGTACCGCGAATACCTGGCGCCGGTCGGGCAGAGCGGCGGCGTGCAGACCGCCGACGGCCTGGTCGAAGGCCTCTCGTTCGAACAGGTCAAGGACTACCGCGACTGGCTCGCGCGCATGCGCGCCTTGCCGGTGCTGATCGAACAGAACCAGGCCCTGCTGCGCGAGGGCGCCAAGGCCGGGATCACCCCGCCACGCGTGCTGATGCAACGCGTGCCAGGCCAGATCGCCAAGCAGATCGTCGAGGACCCCAGCAAGAGCCCGTTCTACAAGCCCTTCAACCGCTTCCCCGACAGCGTGCCGGCGGCCGAGCGCAAGGCCTTGCAGGCCGAGGCCAAGAAGGTCATCGCCGAGACCATCGTGCCGGCCTACCGCGAGTTCGGCAGCTTCTTCGAGAAGGAGTACCTGGCGGCGGCGCGCACCAGCATCGCCGCCAGCGACCTGCCCGACGGCAAGGCCTATTACGACTTCCTCGCCGCCGATTTCACCACCACCAATCTGAGCGCCGATGCGATCCACAAGATCGGCCTCAAGGAGGTCGCGCGCATCCGCGCCGAGATGGAGAAGGTCAAGGCCGAGGTCGGCTTCAAGGGCACCCTGGCGGAGTTCTTCACCTATCTGCGCAGCGACCCGAAGTTCTTCTACAAGACCCCGGCGGCGCTGCTCGAGGCCTACCAGGCGATCTCCAAGCGGATCGACCCGGAGCTGGTCAAGATTTCCAAGCTGATCCCGCGCCAGCCCTACGGCGTACGCCCGATCCCCGACAACGTCGCCCCGGACACGACCACGGCGTATTACCTGCCGGGCGCGGTCGACGGCACCCGGGCCGGCTACTACTACGTCAACCTGTACAAGCCCGAGGTCCGCCCGACCTGGGAAATGATGCCGCTGTCGTTGCACGAGGCGGTGCCGGGCCATCACTTCCAGTTCGCCCGCGGCCTGGAGCTGCCGGACGCGCCGATGTTCCGCCGCACCGGCTACTTCGTCGCCTACGGCGAGGGCTGGGGCCTGTATGCCGAGCGCCTGGGCTACGACATGGGCCTGTACGACGACCCCTACGACCGCATGGGCCAGTTGTCCTACGACATGTGGCGCGCGGTCCGGCTGGTGGTCGACACCGGCATGCACAGCAAGGGCTGGAGCCGCGACAAGGCGATCAAGTTCTTCATGGACAACGCCCCCAAGACCGAGCAGGACGTGGTCAACGAGATCGACCGTTACATCGGCTGGCCCGGCCAGGCGTTGGCCTACAAGATCGGCCAGCTGAAGATCTCCGAGCTGCGCGAGCGCTCGCGCAAGGCCCTCGGCAAGGATTTCGACCTGCGCGATTTCAACGACGAAGTGCTGTCGACCGGCTCGGTGCCGCTGCAGGTGCTGGAGAAGCACATCGATACTTGGATCGCGGCGAAGAAGCCGGCGCCGGCGAAGGCGCCGGCCAAATCGAAGAAACGCTGATCTCTTGGAGTGCTGAGATAGGGGCCGGAGCCCGGCCCCATGGGTAG
>NZ_JBQEOE010000007.1:89110-94821 GCF_052045105.1 Lysobacter sp. 22409
CTCCTACCCAAAGCCGGCCACGCAGGCCTTCGCAGGCAAATACCGCACCGCATTGCACCTAAGCCCTTGTCCTGCCATACTTTCCGGCTCTCGAACGGCCCAAGGCCGGTCGGGACCTTGCTCCACCGCGTCCGCATCCGGACCCCGGGGGGCTGAACCGGGTCGCCATCGGCGATCCATCATCCACAAGGAAACACACCCATGCGTCATTACGAAGTCGTGTTCCTGGTCCATCCGGACCAGAGCGAGCAGGTGCCGGCCATGATCGAGCGCTACAAGTCGCTGATCGAAGGCGGCGAAGGCAAGATCCACCGTCTCGAAGACTGGGGCCGCCGTCAGCTGGCCTATCCGATCGAGAACCTGGTCAAGGCCCACTACGTCCTGCTGAACATCGAAGTCACCCAGACGGTGCTCAACGAGCTCGTCGACGGTTTCCGTTTCAACGACGCCGTGCTGCGTCACCTGGTCATGAAGCGCGACGACGCCGACACCGAGCAGTCGCTGATCATGAAGTTCAAGGACGAGAAGGGCGACAAGCCCGAGCGCGGCGAGCGTGGTGAGCGTCGTCGTCGTGACGACGATAGCGAGACCGCCGTCGGCACCGCCGACAACGCCGACGACAACGCCGAAGCCGCCTGAGGATTGCCCCCATGTCCAAGTTTTTCCGCCGCCGCAAGTTCTGCAAGTTCACCGCCGAAGGCGTCAAAGAGATCGACTACAAGGATCTCAACACCCTGCGCCAGTACCTGACCGAGACCGGCAAGATCGTGCCGAGCCGCGTCACCGGCACCAAGTCGAAGTACCAGCGCCAGCTGGCCACGGCGGTCAAGCGCGCTCGTTTCCTCGCGCTGATCCCGTACACCGACAACCACAACGCCTAACGGCTTTGGAGTGAATGGCGGCTTTGCCGCCTTCGAGGAGTGAGCAACGAGAGAAAGCTTTGCTTTCGATCACTTCTCACTCCTCTCAACTCACTCCTATCGATTCATTCCTCGCTTCTTCGGACAGCGAATCCCGCTGCGGGCCTACAGGCCCGCTAACGAACACGGAGCAAGACCATGCAACTGATCCTCCTGCAGAAAGTCACCAACCTCGGCAACCTCGGCGACAAGGTCAACGTCAAGCCGGGCTACGGCCGCAACTACCTCGTGCCGCAGGGCAAGGCCGTTCCGGCCACCGCCAGCAACCTGGCCGACTTCGAAACCCGCCGTGCGGAGTACGAAGCCAAGGCCAAGTCGCTGTTGGAAGGCGCCGAAGGCCGCAAGGCCCGTCTGGAAGGCGCTTCGGTGACCGTCCACGCCAACGCCGCGACCGAAGGCAAGCTGTACGGCTCGGTGACCCCGCGCGACATCGCCGAGGCGCTGACCAAGGCCGGCTTCGAAGTCGGCAAGTCGGAAGTGATCATGGGCGAAGGCCCGATCCGTCGCACCGGCGAATACGACGTGCTGATCCACCTGCACGCCGACGTCGAAGTCACGGTCAAGGTCATCGTCGCCGGCGAAGCCGCTTAATCGCGACCGCCCGATCGTAAGACTGCGAAGGGCGCCGAAAGGCGCCCTTCGTTTTTTCCGCGGGCGTCGGATCTCCGGGCAGGCCCCTGGCCGTCGCAGTCTGTGCGACGCGCTCGTGACATAGAAAGGGCAAGTTGTCCCCTTCTTATCCACAGGGTTATCTGCAACGGGCACGACCCGATCGCGACTACGATGCGTGTCCGGCCTCCTTCCTGCGACGTCGACCGACACCCATCGACGCCGATCCCCGGATCGCCGGCGCCCTCACCAGCCCCTGAGCCTTGATCGGCTCGATTGGCCGCACACGCGGCCGAACGACGAGGATCGTCTTTCCCGATGAGCGCACGTGGCGGATTCCGTAGCGAAAAACGTTTCGAGACCCGCGCCGAACAGCGCGTGGACCAGCTTCGGGTGCCGCCGCAATCGATCGAGGCCGAACAGGCCGTGCTCGGCGGCCTCATGCTCGCGCCCGACGCCTACGACCGGGTCGCCGACCAGATCGTCGAGGAAGATTTCTACCGCCGCGATCACCAACTGATCTACCGCGCGATCCGCGACCTGGCCGAGAAGAGCCGGCCGTTCGACGCGGTGACCCTGGGCGAGTGGTTCGACTCGCAAGGCCTGTCCGAACAGGTCGCCGGCGGCGCTTACCTGATCGAACTGGCCAGCACCACGCCGTCGGCCGCCAACATCACCGCCTACGCCGAGATCGTTCGCGACAAGGCGGTGATGCGCAAGCTGATCGAAGTCGGCACCGAGATCGTCAACGACGGTTTCCAGCCCGATGGCCGCGACAGCGGCGAGATCCTGGCCAAGGCCGAGCAGCAGGTGTTCGCGATCGCCGAAGCCGGCGCCCGCGGCCGCACCGACTTCACCCCGGTCACCAAGGCGCTGTCGGAAGCCTTCGACGTGCTGCAGACGCGCTACGCCAGCGGCGGCGCGGTCACCGGCCTGGCCACCGGCTACACCGAATTCGACGAGATGACCGCCGGTCTGCAACCGACCGACCTGTTGATCCTGGCCGCGCGTCCGGCGATGGGCAAGACCACGCTCGCGCTGAACATGGCCGAGTACGCCGCGTTCCGCAGCAAGAAGGCGGTGGCGATCTTCTCGATGGAAATGTCGGCGAGCCAGCTCGCCCTGCGCCTGATCTCCTCGGTCGGCCGCGTCAACGCCCAGCGCCTGCGTTCGGGCCAGCTTGAGGACGAAGACTGGAGCCGCGTGACCAGCGCGATCCGCCAGTTGCGCGAAGCCAAGATCTTCATCGACGACACCCCGGGCCTGTCGCCGGAGGTGCTGCGCGCCAAGTCGCGCCGCCTCAAGCGCGAGCACGACCTGGGCCTGATCGTGATCGACTACCTGCAGCTGATGTCGGTGCCGGGCAACAGCGAAAACCGCGCGACCGAAATCTCCGAGATCTCGCGTTCGCTCAAGCACCTGGCCAAGGAACTCAACCTGCCGGTGATCGCGCTGTCGCAGCTCAACCGCTCGCTGGAACAGCGCGCCGACAAGCGCCCGGTGATGGCCGACTTGCGCGAATCCGGCGCTATCGAGCAGGACGCCGACGTCATCATCTTCATTTACCGCGACGACTACTACAACAAAGAGACCTCGCCGGACAAAGGCCTGGCCGAGGTCATCATCGGCAAGCAGCGTAGCGGCCCGACCGGCTCGCTCAAGCTGAAGTTCTTCGGCGAGTACACCCGCTTCGACAACCTCGCCCACGACAGCATCGGCTCGTTCGAGTAATCCTCGGGCGCCGGGCCGGAGGCTTCAAGCAAGACACGACGACGGCGCCTCGACGGCGCCGTCGTCGTTTACGGACGGCGCGGCTTACAACGCAATTTCCAACTGCGCTCGCAGTAACAGTGAGGTCGGGCGCCGTCGCTGCGTGCCTTGCCAGCGTTCCTCGTCGAAGTACTCCGCGCCGCTGACGATGTCCTGTTCGAGCAGGTTGCTCAGGCTCAGGCGCAACTTGCCGCGCTTGCCCAATTTCATCGAGGCATAGGCGTCGAGCTCGCGTCGCGGCGATTCGTTTTCCATTTCGTGCAAGCCGGTCCGTACCGAGCCGCCGCTGCGATGGCTGTAGCTCGCGCCGACCGTCCAAGTCGGGTTGACGACATAGTCGGCGGCCAGGGTTCCGGTCAGGCGCGGTTGGCTGTCGATGCGGTTGTGCGGGCCGGGTACGTCGTCGACCCGCGACCGGTTGCGGGTGAGGTTGAAGCGCACGTCGACCGGCAGCGCGGCAAACCAGCGCGACAGCGAGAACTTGCCGTCGACTTCGAGCCCCCAGCTGCGAGCGCGGCCGCCGTTGCCCGGCAAGGCCACCCAGCGCCCGTCGATCAACTGCGTTTCGGTGCGGATCAGATCGTCGATCTCGCGCAGGTAGGCGCCGAGGCTGAGCATCGCGCCCTGGTCCCAGTATTTTTCGTAGGCCAGGTCGAGGCCGGTCGCGAGCTCCGGGCGCAGGTCGGGATTGCCTTGCTGATCGGGGTCGAGCGCGCGGTTGTTGGTCGAGGTGTAGGGGCGCGGGATCAGCGAACGCAGTTCCGGCGCGCGGTAGCTGCGGCTCAGGCCCAGGCGGACCTGGTCGTTGCGGGTTTTGGAGAGTTTCCACAAGGACTGCAGCACCGGCGAGAGCACGCTGGCATCGTTGCGCACCGTGGCGAAGCGATTGCCTTCGCTGCGGGTGTCGATACGCTCCCAGCGCGCGCCGAGATACAGCGACCAGACCGGGCTCAGCGTCCATTCGTCCTGCGCGTACAGCGCCAGCCGCCGCAGGGTGGCGTCGAAGGAGAGGTCGCTGATCGTTTCCGGCTCGCCGCCGATGGCGCGCAGATGCTGCAGACGCGATTCGCGGCGACGTTCCAGGCCGGCCTCCCAGCCGAGTTCGAGTGCGTGCCGGCCGTTGTCGCTCGCATCGGCTTCCGATAGCGGCAAGGCGTACTTGCCGCTGGAACTCAGCGCATGCACGCGCAGCCGGCCATCGGTGGCGTCGTCGAGATTCTGATTCGCGTCGGCCCCATAGCCCTGCTCGCGGAAACGCGAACGCTCGCGATTGCCGCTGAGGCCGAGTTTGCTGCTGAGTTTGCCGGCCTGGGCGAATTCGTGGCTCCAGTGCAGGTCGGTGCGCAGTTGCACGACGTCGGTGCCGGTGAACTGGCGGTAGCGGACATGATCGAGCTCCGGGCCCAGCGAAGTGGTCCAGCCGATGTCGGCGTATTTGCGGGCATGGCCGGCGTCGAGCCAGGTTTGCAGGGCCAGGGTGTCGCCGTTCTGCAGGGTCAGCTCGAAACGCGGCGCGATCGCCAGTGCGTCGCGATAGCCATCGACGCGCAGGCGGGTGTCGCGTTGCGAAGCCAGCACGCCATCGCGGTCGCGTGCGATTTCGCTGCCGGCTTCCTCGACCAGGTATTCGCGCCGCGTCAACGAGGCTTCGAGCGAACGGCTGCGATAGCCGTCGCGGCGCGAATGGCTCCAATGCAGGCTCGGCAGGTGCCGGCCGTTCGACACTCCCAGGGCCAGCTTGAGTTCGTCGCTGTCGCGGCGTGCTTGCCGGGCGAGCACGATGTTGATGGTTCCGGCGATGGCGGCGCTGCGCAGGTCGGCGGTCGTGGTGCGCAGGATCTCGACCCGTTCGATCATCTCCGGCGACAGCGCGCCGAGGTCGAAGCCGGGCGCGGCCGCTTGTCCGTCGACCAGCAACTGTGTGTAGCCGCTGCCCATGCCGCGCAGCGAAATCGCGCCCGAGCTGCCGGGCGCACCGATGCCGATGCTGACGCCCGGCAAACGCTTCATCGCTTCGGCGAGACTGGCGTCGCCGAATGCGAGCAATTCGGCGCGCGTGACCACCGTGCGCGAGGCGGTGTCGTCGCGGCGCGCGTCGTGGCGTTCGCCTTCGACCACCACAGGGTCGAGTTCGGCGACCGCTGCCGCAGCAGCAGGGCGCGCGGGCGCGGCCTGCGGCGGCTTGGCGCCGGCTGAGACGCAGGCCAGCAGCGCCTGGGCGAGCAGGGCCAGGCGGCATGCCTGGCGCAGCGGTGTCGAGGTGGGTGACGGTGTTGATTGCATAGGGACCGGGATAGAGGGAGGCGCAGTCGTGCGACCGTCGCGTCTGTGGGCGACGGAGCGGGCGAAGATCGCGGGCAAAGGCCGGCCCTCCCCATGAGCGGGGCATTCAGTCAGGCAGGCCGGGTAGGG
>NZ_JBQEOE010000007.1:94836-153886 GCF_052045105.1 Lysobacter sp. 22409
GCGTCGCCGCAGACGACTACGGAGTCATCGGGCTGATGGCATCGGATTCATTGCAGCAGCGGCTCCGGGTCGACGCGTTGGCCGTTGTGCAGCATCTCGACGTGGACGTGCGGGCCGGTGACCTTGCCGGTGATGCCGACGCGGCCGATGCGCTCTCCGCTCACGACTTGCTGGCCGACCTGGACGTCGTAAGCCTCGAGATGGGCGTACAGCGACTGCCAGCCGCCGCCGTGATCGAGCACGACCACGGTGCCGTAGTTCGGCGCGTTGTCGTAGCGTTCGGTGGCCGCGACCACGACGCCGGCGGCCGGCGCGTGCACCGGCGTGCCGCGTGCCGCGGTGAAGTCGAGGCCGCGATGCGGGTTGCTGCGCGGCGGGCCGATTTCGCCGAAGTGGCCGCTGATCTTCGGCTTGCGCATCGGCGAGGAGAAGTCGATCTCCACACTGGCCGCGGTCGCGGCTGCGGTCGCGGCGACGGCCGGGCCGGGTGCCGGCTTGGCCACTGCTTTGGCCGCAGCGCTCGTCGGACTGATCGTGGCGGCTGGCGCGGTCGTTGCCGGCGTCGCGGCGATCTGCACCGAGGCGATCGCGGCGCCTGCGACCAGCGCCGTCGCCGCCAGCACCCAGCGCAAAGCCGGGGGCACGCGGCGACGCCGGTCGCCCTCGATCATGTGGGCGATGCGCAGCCGGTGATGGCCAGGGTCCTTGCGCGAGAACGCTGCGGCCGAGGCCGGCAAGGGCACGCCGGCGGACAGGCGCAAGGTCTGCAGATAGGCCTGGGCATAGCTGCGGCGGCAGTCGGCGCGGTCGGCGATGGCCGCGGCGTCGCAGCGCAGCTCGGCGGCGATCTGCACGCGTTGGGCGATCAGGCGCAGGAAGGGATCGAACCACAGCAGCACCTGGACCAGGCGCATCCCGGCGGCCCGCTGCGGGTCGCGGCGGGCGAGATGGGCGGCCTCGTGGCGCAGCACCATGCGCAGTTGTTCATCGCTCATCTGCGCGCTCAACGCGGCCGGGACCAGGATGGTCGGCCGCGGCAGGCGGACCGCGAACGGGCTCGTCGCATCGTCGATGCTGCGCACCTCGATGCCGGCCTCGGCCAGGCGCCGGCATTCGACGGCGATCGAAGTGTCGTTGAGCGCGCCGCCGGGCGTGCCGTCGAAGGGACGCGAAGCTGCGACGATGCGGCGCACCGCACGCAGCCCCGAGCACCAGCGCAGCGCGGCGACGATCGCGCCGCTGAGATACAAGGCGGCCAGCAACGGTTCGAGCCAATCGCGCAGCGCGGTCGTCGCGGCCGCCGTGACCGGCGACGACGCGCCGGCCACGCCCGACCAGGCGCCGCCATCGCTCAACATCGGCAGCGGCAGGGTGGGCGTTATCGGCCAGGACGAGGTCTCCGGCCCGAGCCAACGCAAGGTGAGTGCCGCGGCGGTCGGCAACGCCGCCAGCGTCCATACCCCGAGCCAGTAAGCGCGCGATGCATGCGACAGACGCAGGGCGCGATGCAGGCCGAGCCCCAGGCCCCAGGCCAGTGCGCCGGTCGCCAGACAGGCGCCCAGGTGCAGCGACCAGAATTCGAGGTTGGGCAAGGTCATGCCTGCGACTCCGGTTCGCCGTCGCGCAGCATCGCTTCGAGCTGGTCGATCTCGTCTTCGTTGAGCAGACGGCTGTCGGCGAAGGCCTGGGTCGGCAGCGGCCCGTCGATTTCGAGCACGCGCTTGGCGAAGTCGCTGCTCAGCGCGGCGAGCACCGCGACCTTGCCGACCGCGGCCCGGTAGACGTTGAGCCCGTGCTCGCCGATTTCCTCGACCAGGCCCTTGTCGACCATGCGTTCGAGGGTCTTGCGCGTCGACGAATACGACCAGTCCAGCAGCGGCGCGACGCGCTCGTGCAACTCGCGTGCGCTGCAGGCGTTTTCGCGCCACAGGCACTTCAGCAATTCCAGTTCGGCATTCGACGGGCGGATCATCGCAGGGCTCCCAGCGTCAGATGTCGTAAACATGCGACAAGTGTCGTATGGTGTCAAGCCGAGCGAATCACGGCAGCGATCGAGGGGCTCGGTAGCCAATGCTGGGCTGCTGGCGCGGCGACGCAGCGTTCGCGGGGCCGCCAAGCGTGGCTTCCGTAAACGGCCGGTCGCAACTGTGCCGGCATCGAATCGGCGACGGCATCGGCGCGAGCGAATGCGCCGGCGAGCGACCTCGTTGTGTATCTCGATTCGAAGCCGTCACTGCATCGCGCATCGACGCGGCAGTCGCGATGCGCGTCGTACGCGCAGCGCGTCGCAGATTCGTCGAACGACCGTGTCGAGACGCACGCATGCCTGCGCGCGTTCAGCATCGCGACGTTAGCCTTGCGAACATGCGCGGCAGCGGCGTTGCGACTGGGTTGACGCAGTCGTGACGGATGCTGGCGCATCGTGCATCCCGTCCATATTCCTATCGGTGAGTCCATGAACTCCAAGCTCAAATCCACGATCGCCGTCGCCCTGATGTCCTGCGTCATGGTGACCGGCGCGGCTACCGCGCAGACCAAGTCCAAGTCCAAGGCGCACCAGCCGCGTTGCTACGACGTCGAAGTGCAGCGTCCGAAGCAGATCAAGGATCAACACAAGATCGCCGGCACCGCCATCGGTGCGGTCGCGGGCGGCCTGCTGGGCAACCAGGTCGGCGGCGGCAGCGGCAAGAAGCTGGCGACTGCGGCCGGTGCGGTCGGCGGCGCCTTCGCCGGTCGCAAGATCCAGGAAAACCAGCAGAACAAGATGGAAACCGTGATCGAGCGCCGCTGCGACTGAGCCGCGTCGGCCCCGAACCGATCGGTTTCGACCCGATCGGTCCGTCCTGACCGGTCCGACTCGATCGGTCTCGACCCAAAGCCGCGCAGGGTTCGCCCCGCGCGGTTTTTTCTCGGGCGAGGTTTTGCCGCTCGCGTCGGTTGCGCGGGATCGTTGCGGCGACTCGCATGCGAGCGTTCTGGCGCGCATCGGCGCCCGCTAGAATAGGCGCATGGCACGACCGACTTCCGCAAGCATCCACACCGACGCGCTGCGTCATAACCTCGCCCAGGCGCGCAGCATGGCGCCGCACAGCCGGGTCATGGCGGTGGTCAAGGCCGACGGCTACGGCCATGGTCTGGAGCGCGTGGCGCGGGCGCTCGAAGGCGCCGATGCGTTCGGCGTGGCGGCCTTGTCCGACGCCGACCGCCTGCGCGCGGCCGGTCTGTCGCAGCCGATCGTGTTGCTGTCGGGCTTCGACGAAGCCGACGACCTGCCGCAGCTGCGCCGGCTCGGCGTCGAGACCGTGGTCCATCACATCAGTCAGGTCGAGATGCTCGAACAGGCCGCTGCCGGCGAGCCGATCCGTTGCTGGCTCAAGGTCGACAGCGGCATGCACCGGCTCGGCTTCGCTCCGCAGGACGTGCGCGAGGCGCATGCGCGCCTGGCCGCGGCGTCGAGCGTGGCCGAGGGCATCGTGCTGATGAATCACTTCGCCAGCTCCGACGAATTCGACAAGCCGCAGACGCGCCAGCAATTGCAGGCCTTCGCCGCGGCCACTACCGACCTGCCGGGTTCGCGTTCGCTGGCCAATTCCGCGGCCGTGCTCGGCTGGCCCGATGCCCACGCCGATTGGATCCGGCCGGGCGGCCTGCTGTACGGCATCAGCGCGGTGGAAGGGCGCACCGGCGCCGACTTCGGCCTGCGACCGGCGATGACCCTGTCGACGCGCCTGATCGCGGTCAACCGGGTCGGCAAGGGCGAACGCATCGGCTACGCCGCGACCTGGGAATGCCCCGAAGACATGCTGGTCGGCGTAGCTGCGATCGGCTACGGCGACGGTTACCCGCGTGCGGCGCCCTCGGGCACGCCGGTGCGGGTTGCCGGCCACGACACCCAGGTCATCGGCCGGGTCTCGATGGACCTGATGACGATCGACCTGCGCGGTGTCCCCGAGGCCAAGGTCGGCGACCCGGTGGTGTTGTGGGGGCCGGAACTGCCGGTCGAACGCATCGCCGAGGCCAGCGGCACCATCGGTTATGAGTTGACTTGCTCGATCACCCGGCGGGTACGCTTCGTCGAAGCCTGAGCGCCTCGGCGGCTGCGACCCTGATCCAGGGCAGGGCAGGACCGCCTCGCAGGTGCCCGCTCGCGGGCGCTGGTCGTCCCGGTCTCGGCTGGCGTCGCGAGGCCGCGAATCGGCCGCCGAGCCCTCTCCCGCGGGGGGCTCCGAAAGGCGCAACGCATAAACGGGATGACCTCCCTACAGGCCGCAAAAAGCGGCATTCATCAGCATAAATTTGTGATGTACATCACAAATTTATGATTCATCTGGGCGATTCCTCCCATTCCCAGCCGATCCCCGAGCGCGCTAGCGTCGCTGGAGCGTCGCGGCCAAGACCGCACGCGGCTAACCGGCCCGGACCGCGTCCGGGCCGCAATCTATCTCGGGGAGTCACGAATGAAGCAACGCAATTTGGTGAGCGCACTGGGTCTGGGCCTGGCGATGATGGTCGCTTCGAGCATGGCCAATGCCGAAGGTCCGAACCCGAACCGGGTCTGGGTCAAGTTCAAGTCCGGTGCCGGCGCGGGCGCCGCCAACCGCGGCCTGGTCCAGGCCAACGTGCAGCAGAAGGTGCAGGCGTTGCGTACCCGGCTGGCCGCCGCCCACGGCGGCGACGCCACGGTCAACTTCCAGTTCGACAAGCTCAATGCCGCGGTGCTGACCCTGCCGTCGGCCGATGCGGTCAAGGCCCTGCGCGACAACCCCGACGTCGAATCGGTCGAGATCGACCAGCCGCGCTATCCGATGGCGCAGAGCGTTCCCTACGGTATCGACCAGGTCCAGGCCCGCGACGTATGGGACGCCAATCGCGACGGCGTCATCGACACCGGCGCGGCCACCGGCGAAGGCATCAAGGTTTGCGTGATCGACTCGGGCATCAATTCGGGCCACGAGGATTTCGCCGGCATCGCCATCACGGGTTATCCGACCGGCTGGAACACCGACACCTGCGGGCACGGCACCCACGTCGCCGGCACCATCGCCGCGGCCAACAACAGCACCGGCGTGGTCGGCGTCAGCCCGGGCAAGGTCTCGCTGCACATCGTCAAGATCTTCGGCAGCAACGGCTACAACGGCAGCAGCCACGGCCAGTGCTCGTGGACCTACAGCTCGACCCTGGTCGACGCGGCCAACCGCTGCGCCGCGGCCGGCGCCAAGATCATCAACATGAGCCTGGGCGGCGGCGGCAGCTCCACCACCGAGAGCAACGCCTTCCAGACCTTGGCCAACAACGGCGTGCTGAGCATCGCCGCGGCCGGCAACGACGGCAACGCGACCCTGAGCTACCCGGCTTCGTACCCGAGCGTGGTGTCGGTGGCGGCGATCGACCAGAACAACGCCAAGGCCGATTTCTCGCAGTTCAACAGCGAAGTCGAACTCGCCGCGCCGGGCGTGGACACCTACAGCACCACGCCGCTGGCCAACGACCCGCTGGTGGTCGGCAACAGCCAGTTCGCCGCCAACCCGATCAGCGGTTCGAAGCAGACCACCGCCAGCGCCGGTTGGGTCAACGGCGGCCAGTGCACGGCCTCGTCGAACACCTGGCGCAACAAAGTCGTGCTGTGCCAGCGCGGCACCAACACCTTCACCGACAAGGCGACCAAGGTGAAGACCGGCCGCGGCCTGGCCATGGTGGTCTACAACAACGTCGACGGCCCGCTGCAGGCCGGTCTGTACAGCTCGGCCACGCCGCCGCAGCCGGTGACCAGCACGCTGCCGGCGGTGGGCATCAGCAAGGCCGACGGCGAAACCATCATCGCCACCCTGGCCGGGCAGACCGCCACCGTCGATGCGACCCCGTCGGTCAGCAACGTCGCCTACGAGAACAAGAGCGGTACCTCGATGGCGACCCCGCACGTGTCCGGCGTGGCGGCGGTGGTGTGGAGCGCCAAGCCGACCGCGACCGCGCAACAGGTCCGCGACGCCCTGGCGACCACCGCGGTCGACCTGGACGCGGCCGGCCGCGACAACAACACCGGCTGGGGCCTGGTCCAGACCCAGGCCGCGATCACGGAACTGCAGTCCCAGTAAGCGGGGATCGCACGGACGGGGTTCGAGCATGAACCCCGTCCGTTCCGGACGCCGGGGGACGCGGCATACTGCCGCCTCCTCGACCTTGCGGCTGCCGCAATGCCCGACGCCAACGCGACCGCGCTGATCTGGTTCCGCAACGATTTGCGCCTGGCCGATCATCCTGCGTTGCGTGCCGCGCTGGAGGCCGGTTACACCCCGATCCCGATCTACATCCATGCCCCCGACGAGCACGCCAGTTGGCGTCCCGGTGCGGCGTCGGATGCCTGGCGGCAGCGCTCGCTCGCCGCGCTCGATCGCGACCTGCGTAAACGCGGCTCGCACCTGCGCCATTTCTTCGGTCCCAGCCTGGCCACGCTGCAGTCGCTGATTCTCGCCACCGACGCCCAGGCGGTGTTCTGGAACCGCCGCTACGAACCGCACATCGAACGTCGCGACACCAAGATCAAGCAGACCCTGCGCGGCATGGACCTGGAAGTCGAAAGCTTCAACAGCGCGCTGATGTTCGAGCCGTGGACCTTGCGGACCAAGCAAGGCGGGCCGTTCAAAGTGTTCACCCCGTACTGGCGCTCGGCCCTGGCGAACTGGAAGGAGGAGCCCTCGTGGGAGCCGCCGGCCTCGCTGCCGAGCACCCGCGAAGGGCCGGACGGCGTGCCGCTGGCCGCACTCAAGCTGGCGCCGGAGCGCGACTGGGCCGAACCGTTCTGGAACCATTGGACGCCGGGCGAGGCCGGCGCCCGGGCGGCGCTGGAGACCTTCGTTGACGGCGCTTTGCGCGGCTACACCGAACAACGCGACCGCCCCGACCGGGTCGGCACCTCGCGGCTGTCGCCGCATCTGCATTTCGGCGAGATCGCGCCGTGGCGAGTGGCCAGCGCGCTGCGCGAGCATCGCAACGCCGGCAATGCCCGCGACGTCGACTCGGCGGTGCGCGAGCTGGGTTGGCGCGAGTTCGCCCATCACCTGTTGCATCACTTTCCCGAAACGCCCGAACAGAACTTCAATCCGCGCTTCGCCGATTTCGACTGGGCGCGGGTGGCGCAGCCGCGCCTGGAAGCCTGGCAGCAGGGCCGCACCGGCATCCCGATCGTCGACGCCGGCATGCGCGAGCTGTGGGCCACCGGCTGGATGCACAACCGCGTGCGCATGATCGTGGCGAGCTATCTGACCAAACACCTGCGCTATCACTGGCGCCACGGTGCGCGCTGGTTTTGGGACACCCTGGTCGACGCCGACCTGGCCAACAACAGCCTCGGCTGGCAATGGGTCGCCGGCACCGGCGCCGATGCCGCGCCGTATTTCCGCGTGTTCAATCCCGTGACCCAGTCGGAGAAGTTCGATCCCGACGGCGATTACATCGCACGCTGGGTGCCCGAGCTCGCCGGCCTGCCGGTGCCGCTGCGCTTCGCGCCCTGGCACGATGCGGCCTTGCTGCGCAAACACGCGCCCGACTATCCGCCGCATCCGCTGGTCGACCTGGCGGCGGGCCGCGACGACGCGCTCGAGGCCTACCGCAAGTTGCGCGAGTAGGACGAAGGCGAGGGCGCTGCGGCGTGCGTGGCGTCGCAAGCCGCGCTCGGCGGGCGCGTCGAGCGCCCGCTTCGGCGCGGCTCGCGTTGACGCCGCTCGCGGCAGCGTGATTCACTCGACGCTGACGCTTGGGAGGGCGCATGGCCAAAGCAGAAGCGGGGGCAACATCGCGCAAACGCGCGCGTCGCGAGGCGATGTCGCGGGTCGACACGGCCTGGTTGCGAATGGAACGGCCGACCAATCCGATGATGATCACCGGCGTGCTGATGTTCGCCGAGCCGATGTCGCTGGACGCCCTCAAGCGCGTGGTGAAGCAGCGCTTCCTGGCCTATACGCGTTTCAGCCAGAAGGCCGTGGATACCGCTGCGGGCGCCTATTGGCAGACCGACGAAGACTTCGACCTGGACTGGCACGTCCAGCACACGGCCTTGCCGGGGCGCGGCGGCAAACGCGGCCTGGAGCGTTTCGTCAGCCAGCTGGCGTCGAGCCCGCTCGACGGCAGCCGGCCGCTTTGGCAGTTCCACTTGGTCGAGCGCTACAACGGCGGCTCGGCGCTGATCGCGCGCATCCACCACAGCTATGCCGACGGCATCGCCCTGGTCCAGGTGCTGCTGTCGTTGACCGACACCACCGCCGAGCCGGCCAAGGGCAGCGACCTCGCGCACGCCTGGCTCAAGCAGGACGGCGTTGAAGTCGCGCGCCGCGTCGGCGCGGTCGACCGCTACATGAAGCTCGGCAGCAAGGTGGTCGAGAAGAGCATGGAGATGTACCGCGACCCGACCCTCGCCGCGATGCTGGCGAAGGAGGGCGGCGAGATCGCCCGCGAATTGCTGCATGCCTTGTCGCTGCCGGACGACCCGCCGTCGCTGCTGCGCGGCAAGCTCGGCGTCAGCAAGCGCGTGGCCTGGGCCGAGCCGCTGGACCTGGAAGAGGTCAAGGCAGTCGGACGCGCCTGCGATTGCACGGTCAACGACGTGTTGATGGCGACCGCGGCCGGCGCGCTGCGCAGCTACATGATCGAGCGCGGCGACAACGTCGACGGGCTGACCCTACGCGCGACCGTGCCCGTCAACCTGCGTCCGCTCGAACACGCGCGCAAGCTCGGCAACCATTTCGGCCTGGTCTTCCTCGACCTGCCGGTCGGCGAGGACAACCCGATTCGGCGGGTCGAGCGTGTCGCCGAGTGCATGAATAACCTCAAGAATTCACGCCAAGCCATTGTTGCATTTGGTCTTTTGGCCGCGCTCGGAATGGCGCCGGCGCAAGTGCAGGGCTTGGCGCTGGAGCTTTTCAGCCGTAAGGCCACCGCGGTGGCGACCAATGTGCCGGGCCCGCAGCAACCGCTGTACCTGGCCGGCTGTCGTCTCGACGAGATGATGTTCTGGGTGCCGCAGACCGGCTCGATCGGCATCGGCATCTCGATCCTGAGCTACAACGGCCGCGTGCATTTCGGCCTGATCGCCGACGGCAAGCTGATCCCCGATCCGGATGCGGTGATCCAGCGTTTCGGCAGCGAATTCGACAAGCTGCTGTACCTGTCGCTGATGGGGAATTGGGACGTCACCCTCAATGCCGAGGCCGCCGACGCCCTGATGCCGGCGCTTTGACGGTCTAGCGACCGGCAGCGGTCTGCGGTGTGCGGACCGCTCTCCGACCGCGACCTGAATGTGGATCTCCCTCGTCACTCGTCCGCGACGGCGGCGTGATTAGCTTGTCTGGGTCCAGCAACACAGACGAGGAATTCCCATGAACACCCAAATCAAGCTCGCCCTGGCCGCTGCCAGCATGACCGTGTTGCTCGCCGGTTGCGCCACCGGCGGTGGCGGCTACTACGGCGGTCAGCAGCAACCGTATCCGGGTCAGAACCCGCCGCCGGAACAGCAGGGCGGTATGAACCGCACCCAGAAGGGCGCCCTGATCGGCGCGCTCGCCGGCGTCGCGGCCGGCCTGCTCAGCGGCGACGACGCCACCGAACGCCGCCAGCGCGCCCTGATCGGCGCCGGTGTCGGCGGCCTCGCCGGCGGCGCCATCGGCAACTACCAGGACCGCCAGGAACGCGCGCTGCGCGACCGCATGGCCGGCACCGGCGTCGACGTGGTCCGCCAGGGCGACAACATCACCCTGAACATGCCGAGCAACATCACCTTCGCCTTCAACAGCGCCAGCCTCGACCCGCAGTTCTATTCGGTGCTCGACAACGTCGCCAGCACGCTGACCGAGTACAACCAGACCATCGTCGAGGTGGCCGGCCACACCGACAGCATCGGCAGCGACGCGGTCAATCAGCGTCTGTCCGAGCAGCGTGCCGCGAGCGTCGGCAACTACCTGATGTCGAAGGGCCTGGTGCGCGATCGCTTCATCCTGACCGGCGCCGGCAAGACCCGACCGATCGCCAGCAACGACACCGATGCCGGCCGCGCCCAGAACCGCCGCGTCGAGATCACCCTGGTGCCGGTGCGTTCCTGATGGGCTAGACGAGAGACGGCGGTCGCCGCCTCGGCTTGCACCATCGCATTACCAGAACGGGCCGCATCGCGGCCCGTTTTGTCTGGGGCCGACGAAGGCCTGGCCTCAGCCCGCTCGCTCGAACGAGAACAGCCGCGCCAGCGGATGCGGCCGGCGTTCGATCGCGGCCCGCAACAGCCCGGCGCCGATCATGCTGTAGGTGATGCCGTTGCCGCCGTAGGCCATGGCGAACTGCACGCGCCGGCCGTACTGCGGATGGGCACCGAACCAGGGCAGGCCGTCGGCGGTTTCGGCGAAGGTACCGGCCCAGGCGAAGGCCGGTTGCAGTTGCAGGCCGGGAAAGCGCTCGCCGATCTTGCGCACCAGCTTGCGTGCGCGCGACTCGACCCGGCGGTCGCGCCGCGCCGGCACATCGACGGCATCGTCGCAGCCGCCGACGATCAGGCGGCCGTCGCCGGTGGCGCGCAGATACAGGTAGGGGCGCGCCGATTCCCAGACCAGGGTTTTGTCGAGTCGACCCAATTGCCCGGCTTCGAGCGGATCGGTAACGAAGGCGTAACTGCTGCGATTGCGCGCCAGGCGCCGATCGATCCAGTGCTGTCCGGCGTAACCGGCGGCGATCACAGCGTGCTCGGCGCGGATCCGTATGCCTTCGCCGGTGCGCAGTTCGACCGAACGCGAAGTCGCGCGCAGATGCTCGATGTGGGTGCGGTCGTACACGCCGACGCCGCGTCGTTGCAAGCGCGCCAACAGCCGTAAGGTCAATCGATACGGGTCGACCGTCGCGGCGCAGGCGCTGAGGATCGCGCCCGGCGCTTTCAGCCCGTAGTCGTGCGCCAGTGCTTGCCCGTCGAGCCAACGCAGCTTCAGACCGTGGCGCTGGCGCAGCGCGGCCTCGTTGCGCAGCACCGGCACATGCGCCGGCTTGCTGGCGAAATACAGGCTGGAGCAGCGCTGGAAATCCACGCCGCGCAGTTCGCGCGCGATCGCCTGCAGGGCCGGAATCGCCTCGGCGCAGGTGCGGTAGGCGAGGGCGGCCTGGTCTTCGCCGTATTGCCGGCACAGATCGCTCAGGTGGGTGTCGATTTCGTATTGCAGCAAGGCCGTGCTCGCGGCGGTGCTGCCCCAGCCGATGTCGCGTTGTTCGACGACGGCGACGTCGTGGCCGTGCGCGGCCAGTTCGTCGGCGATCAGAGCGCCGCTGATGCCGCCGCCGATCACCGCCACTTCGCAGCGCAGGTCTTCGCTCAAACGCGGAAACGCATGCATAAGGCCGTTGCGGATCGGCCAGAACGGGTAGCCGCTTTTCAGGTCCATGCGTTGGCGAGCCGGGACGACATGCGCCCAGCAGAACCGTTGCGACGTCGTCGCAGGGTGATCGTGCGGAGCCTCAGGCCCCGCGGCGGGCCGTCAGTGACGGACTTCGCTGGCTTCGTGCAGGCCACCAAGGCCGGGCTGCGGCTCGACCGCGAGCTCTTTTTCCAGTTCGACCCGGAACTCCTCGAAGCTCAAGCCGCGTTCGGCGACTTCGGTCTGCGCCGCGGTGCGCAGCGCGGCCGAACAGCCCAGGCTGACTTCGCGGCCTTCGCCGCGGTGCAGCGATGCGGCGCGTTCGAGCAGGGCGAGGACCCGCGCCGCGCTTTCCGAACCGCCGACGATGCGGCCGCCGAGACCGAGCGTCCACTCGCCTTCGCGGCGCACGATGCCGCCGAGCAGACGCCCCTGGGCGTCGCGCAATTCGGCATGCGGCTCGATGCTCGGACCGGGCAGGGGCGCGTTGCGGGCCTTGGCGATCTTGCGTTTCTTGGCGTCGCGGCGGGCCTTGGAATTGATCGACATATGTTCCTCGGCTCAGCCGGTTCGTCCTGGAAAGATCATAGCCTGTCGAGGTGATGGGGCCATAGCATCGGGCCGGACAGAGGCCCGGCCCGCTTCAGTCCGCAGCCAGATTGCGGACTGTGGCCGGCCCTGCGCGGGCCGGCTTCGGTNCGCACTCGCACGCTCGAAAGCGGTGCATGCTCAAGATCGGCGCGGGTTCAGAACCACAGCCGCACGCCGGCGACCAGACGGGTGTCCTCGACGCTTTCGCCTGCGTCGCGGCGGTAGTCCGCGGTGCCGCCGAACGCGCGTTCCCAAGTCACGCCGACATAGGGCGCGAACCGGCGGGTGATCTCGTAGCGCAGGCGCAGCCCGGCCTCGACGCTGCTCAGGCCCGAGCCGATGCCGCGTTGCGGGTCGTCGCGGCCGGACAGGTCGATCTCGATCAGCGGTTGCAGGATCAGGCGATTGGTCAGCAGCAATTCGTACTCGGCCTCCAGGTTCAATGCCGTGCGTCCCGACTCGCCGATGTAGGCCGTCGCGGCGACCTCGAACTTGTACGGCGACAGGCCTTGCACGCCGATCGCCGCCCAGGTCTGCGAACCCGCCGGTGCGAAGTCGTGCTTGACGCCTGCGACGAGGTCCCACCACGGCGATATCGCGCGGCCGTACAAGACTTCCAGATCGGCCGACTCGGTCCGCCCGTGTTCGCGCTCGCCTTCGCTGCGCAGCCACAGCCGATCGGTATCGGTGCCGACCCAGCCCTGGGCTTCCCAGGCTTGGGCGCTGCCGTGTTCGACCTCGACCGCTTCCAGCCGGTTGATCAGCAGATAGCTGTTGACCGCCGGCGCATGGCGCATGTGATGCGACACCGGCGGGAACGCCGCGGCGCGATCGGCGTCGGTCGGGGTCGGGATCGGCTCACGCGGTTCGCCCGAGGGCGGTGTGCTGCCTGCGTGCTGCCTGCCTGAATGATCCATGCCCGAGTGGCCCATCTGCGAGTGGTCCATTTTGGAATGATCCATTTGCGAGTGATCCATCTTCGAACGATCCTCGGGCGTCGACGCGGCAGGCGTCTGTGTGCGCGGCGGATCCTGCATCGTCGCGTGGTCTATCTGCGAGTGATCCATCGCTGCGTGATCCACCGGCGAATGCTTCGATGCTTTCGCATCGGCCGCAGCCGGTTCGACGGCGGGCTTGCCGGCGGTTTGTCGTGCGGCGTGATCGGTGTGATCCATCGTCTGCGCGGTGACGCCGCCGGCCCAGAGCAAGGCGAGCGTCAGCGCGGAACGATGCAAAGTGCGTGAGGTCTTCATTCTTCGACCCTCACTTCGCGCATCATCCCGGCTTCCATGTGATACAGCAGGTGGCAGTGATAGGCCCAACGCCCGAGCGCGTCGGCGCGTACCCGATAGCTGCGTCGCGTGCCCGGCGGCATGTCGATGGTGTGCTTGCGTACCTGGAACTCGCCTTGCTCGTTCTCCAGGTCGCTCCACAAGCCATGCAGATGGATCGGGTGGGTCATCATGGTGTCGTTGACCAGAACGATGCGCAGGCGTTCGCCGTAGGTCATGCGGATCGGCTCGGCGCCTTCGAATTTCTGGCCGTCGAAGGACCAGGCGAACTTCTCCATGTGGCCGGTGAGGTGCAGCTCGATCTCGCGGCTCGGCTCGCGTCCGTCGGGGTCGTCGAACAGGCTGCGCAGGTCCGCGTAGGCCAGCACCTTGCGGCCGTTGTCGCGCAGACCGATGCCGGGGTCGTCGAGCTTGGCCGAGGTCGACATCGTGCGCATGTCGATCAGGCGTTCGTCGCCCGCGCTCGGCTTGCCCGCCGCGCTGTTGTCCTTCATCGCGGCATGATCCATGCCGGCCATGCCCATGTTCGCGCCGCAGCCGCCTTCCATGCCCTTCATCTGCGACATGTCGTGACCGGCGCCATGCGACATGCCGCCGTGGCCCATGTCGTCCATGGTCAGCAGCGGGCGCGGGTCGTTGCGCGGCACTTCGGCCTGCAGGCCTTCGCGCACCGCGAGGGTGCCGCGGGCATGGCCGGTACGGGCACTGTCCTGGGCGAAGATGGTGTAGGCGTCCTGGCCCGAGGGTTCGACCAACACGTCGTAGGTCTCGGCGACGGCGATGCGGAACTCGTCGACGCTGACCGGGTGTATGTACTGGCCGTCGGCAGCGACCACGGTCATCTTCAGGCCGGGGATGCGCACGTCGAAATAAGTCATCGCCGAGCCGTTGACGAAGCGCAGCAGCACTTTCTCGCCAGGCCGGAACAGGCCGGTCCAGTTGCCCGCGGGCGCGACGCCGTTGAGCAGATAGGTGTAGGTGTGGCCGTTGACGTCGGACAAGTCGGTCGGGGTCATGCGCATGCGCCCCCAGTCGCCGCGGTCGCGCAGGGTCGCGGCGAGGCCGCGCTCGCGCGCATCGCGCATGAAGTCGCCGACCGTGCGCTTGTAGTAGTTGTCGTAGCTCGACATCTTCTTCAAGCGCCGGAACAGTGCGCCCGGGTCGAGGTCGGTCCAGTCCGACAGCAGCACCACGTGCTCGCGGTCGAAATGAAAGGGCGCGGCCTCGCGCGGATCGATCACGATGGCGCCGTACAGGCCGGCCTGTTCCTGGAACAGCGAGTGGCTGTGATACCAGTAAGTGCCCGACTGGCCGACGCGGAAGCGATAGGTGTAGGTCTCGCCGGGATGGATGCCGTCGAAGCTGAAACCGGGCACGCCGTCCATGTTGGACGGCAGGATCAGACCGTGCCAATGGATCGAGGACATGCCCTCGGCCAGGCGATTGGCGACGCGCAAGGTGACGGTGTCGCCCTCGCGCCAGCGCAGGATCGGCGCCGGCAAGGTGCCGTTGACGGTGATCGCCGGGCGCGTGCGGCCGGTGAAATTGACCTGCGCGGCGCCGATCGAGAGGTCGAACTCGGTGCCGCGCAAGGTCTGCGCCGTGCCGGCCAGGCCGGTCGAGGCGAATGCGGAATGCCACAGGCCGGTGCCTGCGGCGAGGCCGCCCACGGCCAGGCCGGTGACGAAGCGGCGGCGGCCGGCATCGATCGGCGCGGCGCCGTCGAAGCGGTTGAATCGATTCATGAGGTTCTTCCTGTTTGCGGAAGAGTCGCAACGGTGTGCGAAGCGCGCAGTCCGCAACGGCCGGTCGAGCCGGCGTACGAAGCTTGCGCGGGCGGGCGGCGCAGGGCGCGGTGTAAGCGCCTGGGCCGCGGGCCGGGCGCGAAGCCCCGGCCTGACGGATCTCAGGCGATAGGAGGCCGGATCGGCAGGCTCGACACGCCGCTGGGGGCGGCGGCTTCGACGGGCAGAGCGAGCAAGGTGTTCGACAACTGCGGCGGCACCGGCAGGGCGATGCGCACGATGGCGACCGCCTGCAGGCAATCGCACTGGCAACGGAACTTGCCGCAGCAATCGTCGGCGGCTTCCTGGTCCGGTTCGGCGGGCGCCTGCGGCTGCGCCGCGTGGGCAGGGGCTGCGCCCATGTCGTGGCAATCGGCGTCCATGGCCGTCTGCGTGCCCGTCGCCATTGCCGGCTCAGCCAACGGCGGCATCGCCATGGGAGTCGAAGAGGCATGCATGGCATGAGCGCCGCCCACCGACATCGTCGCCGCGGCGTAGCCATTGAGGCTGATCGCCACGATCAACAGCACGCGCAGCAGGAGCGGGAAATAGGTCATGGAGCGTCGGATCGGAGACGGCACAGGATGCGGCAGGAGACGGGACAGTTTCAACGGTTTCCGGATTCGCCGCGTTAACCGTTCGTGAGAGGCGCTGTCGACACGATGGGAAGGTTGCTCCGCTTGGCAGCGAGCTCAGCGGGCGAGGTCGCCATATTCGGTGTACAGCGCGCGCTCGACCACGGCGCCGCCGATACGGTCGCCGGGCTTGAGCTCGCCGCTGCTCGTTGCCGCTGCGGTTTCGCCGAAGACGCGCTCGCCTTCGCCATGCGCCGCCGACACCTGCACGACCTGGTCCATGTCGGGCGCGCCTTCGAGGCGGTGGGCGAGGAAATGCTCGCGGCCGCGGCCGAAGGCGATCCATTGCCGCGGCTCGGGCTTGCGCCCGGCTTCGAAGCGGCGGAAGTGCACGATCCCCCCGACCTTCACCTCGATGCCGGTAACGATGGGCGTGCCGCCGCGTTCGAAGTGGCCGCGGTACAGATCGGCCTTGAAGCGGCCGTCGGGCCGGATCGTTTCCGGCAACACCCACTGCTCGCTCGGCGCCAGCGTGTAGTACTCGCGCGGATGCGATTTCGCGTCGGCGCGGTACTGCGCCAAGGCATCGGCGGGCAGGCCGGCTTCGAAGATCAGCTGGTAATCGTGCGGACGATGGAACATCGGCAGATGCGAGAGGTAGACCACGTCGGTGCCGGCGACCAGCATGCCGTGCGTGTTCGGCTTGTCGGCGAACTCGCCGGGCTGGGCGATGCGCGCCAGTACGAACTCGTCGCGCACTTCCTCGTGGAGGAAATCGCCGAGCTCGGCGCAGGTCTTCTGCCATAGCGCCAGACTCGATGCGTCGAGGGCGAGGGCGTGCTCGTCGGGTTGGTAAGCGCTGCCCAGCGGATAAAGCCGGCCGGCGCGCGCACTCATCTCGATGTGCGCACCGAGCACGCGCTCGACCCGGTGGCGTTGCGCGAACGAGGCCAGGCGCGCCGCGCTGGCGCGATAGGCCGGCCAGTCGCGCACGGTCAGCAAGCCGGGATACAGGCTGTCGCCGCTGAACAGGCTTGCCGTCTGCGTATCGTAGATTGCGATATGCGCAGGCTCGTGCCCCGGTAACGGCAGCACCGTGAGCGTGCGACCGCCGAGATCGAAACGCGCCTCGCCTTCGGGCCAGCGGTCGAGGCCGAAGAAGGCGGCGACCTGCTGCGGCTGGGTGCCTACGATCCGGGTGTCGGGACGATCGCGGAACTGGGCATCGCCATGGACGTGGTCGCGATGGCCGTGGCTGTGCGCGACCACCAGCGGCAAGGCGTCGAGCTTGTGCTGGCGCTGCCACTCGCCGAGCAGGCGATCGACCGTCGCACGCAGCGGCAGCTCGCTGCCGGCGGCAGGTTCGGCACCCGAATCGAGCAACAATGCGCCTCGGTCGCCCGCCAACAGGTACAGGAACGGCGCCTCGAAGTTGCTGGCCTTGGACTGGCGCAGGATCCACAACCCGGGCGCGGCTTCGTGCACTTGCAGGCCGGTTTCGCCGGGCGCGCCGTGGACCCAACGGTCCGGCATGGTGACGGCGGGAAAGGCGGGGGCGGGCAGGGTGACAGCGCCGGCCGGGCTGGCGGTGGCGAGGACGAGGAACAGCAGCAGACGGTGCAATGCAGTCATACGCAGGCGGCGGAACGGCGAACGGGCGGGGATTATCCGGTATTGCCGCGCTTCTTGCAGGCACGTCAGGCCGTCATCCCCGCCAAGGCGGAGGTCCGGAGACTTCAGAGTCACGAGACTTCAGCGTCATGTGGCGATAAAGCCCAGGATCCCCGCCTTCGCGGGGATGACGAAACAAGAGCGGGAGATGGTGGCGGTGCGCGCAGGCGCACAGACGTGCAGCCGCCCGATCCCGCCTGCTGTCGTGCAGCATGCCGCCGCCGCGCATCCGCGCTTACTACCAACCAGCCCACATGCATTGTGTGAACCCGTCCAGGCAAAAGGAAAGACGGGAAAAACAGCCGTTGACAGCGCTGTCATGAGATTCGAGCTTGGCCCCGGACCTGCCACCGGCAGGCGCTATGTTCAGCATCGGAGCCGATCATGAACCTCGCACGTGTATTCGCTTTCTCCCCCGCAGCCCTGTTCGCTGCGGGCCTGGCCATGACACCGCAGGCGGCGCGGGCGCAGACCCTGGTCTGGGAAGACAACTTCAATGGCCCGTCCATCGACGGCAACAAATGGATCTACGACGTCGGCGACGGTTGCCAGATCGGCCTGTGCGGCTGGGGCAACAGCGAGTTGCAGTACTACACCAGCCGCCCCGAGAACGCGCGCATCGAGAACGGACGGCTGGTGATCGAAGCGCGGCGCGAGAATTTCGGCAGCCGCGGCTTCACCTCGGCGCGCCTGAAGACCGAAGGCCGCATGCACTTCAAGTACGGCACCTTGGAAGCGCGGATCAAGGTGCCGGACCTGCGCAACGGCCTGTGGCCGGCGTACTGGATGCTCGGCACGGTCGGCAACTGGCCGGCGCGCGGCGAAATCGACCTGATGGAGATGGGCTCGGCCGCGGCCATCGCGGCAGGGCGGACCAACCGCCGCGCCGGCGCCGCGGTGCATTGGGACTACCAGGGCTCGCAGGCCGACTACGGCCGCGACCACGAAAGCGCCAGCGATCTCAACGGCGGCTTCCACGTCTACCGCATGACCTGGGACCCGCAGTTCATCCGCGTCGCCATCGACGGCCAGCAGTTCTTCGAATTCGCCATCTCCAACATCGAAGGCGCTTCGCTGCACGAGTTCCATCATCAATACTTCCTGTTGCTGAATCTCGCGGTCGGCGGCAGCTACACCGGCATCATGTCGGGCAACGGCATCACCGCGCCGTTGCCGGCGAAGATGGAGATCGATTACATCCGCCTGTACCAGAACCCCGGCAGCGAGCTCTATGTCGGCGGGGCGGCGCCGAGCGGCAAGTTCGGCGTGTTCACCGAGCGCAGCGACATGAACGACCGCCTGCGCTATAACGGCGATGCCAATCTGTACCTGTGGAACAACCTCGCGCCGATTTCCGCGCCGGCCTTCGAGGGCAATCAGATGATGGCGTTCCGCGCCAATGCCGGCGCCTGGTACGGCCTCGGCGTAGCCACCGGCTATCGCAACATGAGCCGCTTCGGCAACGGGCGCTTGAAGTTCCATATGCGTACGACCACACCGTCGACGTTCAAGATCGGCATCAATTCCTCGTTCGGCGACAGTTGGATCGACTTCGTCAACGGCGGCCAGCAGTACGGCCTGGTACGCGATGGCCGCTGGCACGAGGTCAGCATTCCGTTCAGCGCCTTCCACGATCTCGACCTGCATGCGGTGAAACAGATGTTCATGCTGGTGTCGGACCCGCCGGCGGCGAACGTCGATGTGCTGATCGATAACGTCTATTACCAGGATCGCTGACGCGCTCTGGATGTGATGCGTGTCGCAGGGCGGCGTTTCCGCCTTGCGACGCGCAACCGCGCCGGTTTTTGCGAAAGCCTGCGCAGTCCGCGGCGTTCGTGTGCCGCTCATATCGAAAGTGAACGATGCGAGCGCGAAGCCCGGCTTGCCAAGGCTGGTGGCTCGGCGTACTTTAATCCGCAGTCGGCGACCCGCCGGCGCATGACGATTCCATGACGGGCACGATGCCCGCCATCACTCAGCCAGCCGGCGTTCCTGCCCGCAAGCTCGATCACACCCAGAGCCTGCAGGTAATCACAGTGAACGCATACCGAGGCGCGGCTTGCGCGTCCCCCCGTGTCCGATCGTCTGCCGCATCGCGACGGCCCGTTTCCGTTCGTCCCCAGTTCGTTTCGACGCGGGCAGGGGGCGGGCGATGATCGGCGAAACGCATGCCCTGACGGCGGTGGAGTCCCCAAACCACGGCGCCCGCTCGCCTGCGACTCCGGCTTTGTTGTCGAGCTATCTGGCGCACGATTCGCTGTTCTCCTCGGCGACCCATCAACTGCATGCGCGCGGCGTGCTGGAAACCCTGGTGCATTCGATCGATGCCGATCTGGCCGGCGAATCCGAGCGATTGCTGGCGCGGGTGGCCGCCGACAGCGGGCGTCTGCCGTTGATGGGCGCGGTGCCGTTCAGTGCCTCGGAAGCCTCGTGCCTGTGGGTGCCGTCGCAGGCCGCATTCGCCGCGGGGCGTGCGCGTCACCGCGGCGCCGCCTTGAGTTCGCTGCCGTCGGATCAGAAGTCCGCACCGCGGGTCGAGTCGGTGCCGGCGCCGGCGCAGTTCAAGCGCAACGTCGAACGCTCGCTCGACCGCATTCACGACGGCGGAATCAGCAAGGTGGTGATGTCGCGCAGCCTGCGCATCGCCGCGCGCGTCGACGTGCCGCAGTTGCTCGCGCAATTGCTGACGCGTGCACCCGGCGCTTACACCTTCGCCATGGATCTGGCCGGCGCGGCCGGGCCGAAGGCCTGCCTGATCGGCTCCAGCCCGGAGCTGCTGTTGTCCAAGCGCGGTGCGCGGGTGGTTTCCAACCCGCTGGCCGGTTCGATTCCACGCGTCGCCGATGCCGAGGAAGACCAGCGCCGGGCGCGCGGACTGCTCGAATCGGCCAAGGACCGCTACGAGCACGCCCTGGTCGTCGATGCGGTCGCCGCGGCCTTGCGTCCCTATTGCCGCGATCTGCGCGTGCCGAAGACGCCGTCGCTGGTGGCGACGCCGACCATGTGGCACTTGTCGAGCGTGGTCGACGGCGAGCTGATCGATCCGAATACCAGCTCGCTGCGCCTGGCGCTGGCCTTGCACCCGACGCCGGCGGTCTGCGGTTATCCGACCGAACCGGCGCGCGGCGTGATCCACGAGTTGGAAGGCTACGACCGCGGTCTGTTCACCGGCCTGGTCGGCTGGTGCGACGCCGAGGGCGACGGCGAGTGGGCGGTGACGATCCGCTGCGCCATGGTCGAGGAAGACAGCGCGACCGTGTTCGCAGGCGCCGGCATCGTCGCCGGTTCCGAACCCGATGCCGAACTCGCCGAGACCACCGCCAAGCTCGGCACCATGCTCAACGCGATGGGCCTGACCCAGGCGGTGGAGGCGACCGGCGCGGAGGGCAGGGCATGAGCGGCACCGATCTGCTCGAGGGTTGCACGCCGTGGCCGGAGGACTTCGCCGAGCGCTATCGCGCACTCGGTTACTGGGCCGGGGTCGGCCTGTATCAGCGTCTGGCCCAGGTCGCCGCCGAACACGGCGAACGCATCGCCGTGGTCTGCGGCGAACGGCGTTGGAGCTATGCGCAGTTCGACGAGAAAATCCGGCGCTTCGCCGCTGGACTGACCCGCCTGGGCATCGGCCCGCGCGATCGGGTCGTGTTGCAGTTGCCAAACCTCGGCGAGTATTACGTCGCCTGCTATGCCTTGTTCCGCATCGGTGCTTTGCCGGTGTTCGCCTTGCCGGCGCATCGGCGTTCGGAGATCGCCTACTTCGTCGAGCATACCCAGGCCCGGGCCTGTGTGATCGCCGACCGCGATGTCGGTTTCGATTACCGCGAATTGATGCGCGAGGTGCGCGCATCGCAGGACTGCCTGCGCGAGGTGATCGTGGTCGGCGAGGCGCAGGAGTTCCACGCTTTCGATTCGCTCTACGATGCGCCGATCGATCAGCCCGGGCCGAAGGCCGGCGAAATCGCCTTCCTGCAGCTGTCCGGCGGCAGCACCGGCGTGCCGAAACTGATCCCGCGCAGCCACGACGATTACCTTTACAGCGTTCGCGCCAGCGCCGAGATCTGCGGGCTGGACCAGGAGTGCGTGTATCTGTGCGTGCTGCCGTGTGCGCACAATTTCCCGATGAGTTCGCCGGGTGCGCTCGGCGTGTTCGAGGTCGGCGGCCGCGTCGTGCTAGCGCGCCAGGCCGAACCCGACTTCTGTTTCGGCCTGATCGCCGGCGAGGGCGTGACCCTGACTTCGCTGGTGCCGTCGCTGGCCTTGGCCTGGCTGGAATCGCGCGCGCGCGAACGCCACGACTTGTCCAGCCTGCGGACCATCCAGATCGGCGGCGCTCATCTCGCCAACGAAGTCGCGCGGCGCGTGCCGGGCGCGTTCGCCTGCCGCTTACAGCAGGTGTTCGGCATGGCCGAAGGCTTGGTCAACTTCACCCGCGACGACGATGCCGAGGAACTGGTGTTGAGCACCCAGGGACGCCCGATCAGCGCCGACGACGAGATCCGCATCGTCGACGACGACGATCGGCCGGTGCCCGAGGGCGAAACCGGTCATTTGCTGACGCGTGGGCCGTACACCATCCGCGGCTATTACCGCGCCGAGGCGCATAACGCCCGAGCCTTCACCGAGGACGGTTTCTACCGCACCGGCGACCGCGTTCGGCGCCTGGCTTCGGGGCATCTGATCGTCGAAGGCCGGGCCAAGGACCAGGTCAACCGCGGCGGCGAGAAGATCGCCGCCGAGGAAGTCGAAAGCCATCTGCTCGCGCATTCGGCGGTGTTCGATGCCGCCCTGGTGGCGATGCCGGACCGCTGGCTCGGCGAAAAATCCTGCGCGTTCGTGGTCCTGCGCGAGCCCGCGCCGAGTCCGCGCGAGCTGCAGCGCTTCCTGCGCGAACGCGGCATCGCCGCGTTCAAGATTCCCGACCGCATCGAGCCGATCGAGCGCCTGCCGCGCACCGCGGTCGGCAAGATCGACAAGAAACTCCTGCGCGCCCGCTTCGTCGCGCCGCCGGCCGACGCCTCGGCCCCTCACTCACTTTTCGCCGAAACGCTGTCATGACGATTCCGACCATCGCTTCCTATCCCATGCCGGGCACCGACCGCCTGCCCGCGAACCGCGTCGACTGGCGCCCGGACCCGTCCCGCGCGGTGCTGCTGATCCACGACATGCAGGATTACTTCCTCGCTTTCTACGACCGTGCCCAGGCGCCGGTGCCGGAACTACTGGCGAACATCCGCGCCTTGCGCGATGCCTGCGACGATGCCGGCGTGCCGGTGGTCTACACGGCGCAGCCGACCGAGCAAAGCGCGGTGCAACGCGGCCTGCTGCAGCCCTGGTGGGGGCCGGGCATCACCGCCAAGCCGGAGCTGGCGCCGGTCGCGCTCGAGATCGCGCCGCGCCCGCAGGATGTGGTGCTGACCAAATGGCGCTACAGCGCTTTCGTTTCCAGCGACCTGCGCGAACGCATGCGCGAGCAGGGCCGCGACCAGCTGATCGTTTGCGGCATCTATGCCCATATCGGCTGCATGATGACCCTCGCCGACGCCTTCATGCACGACATCCAGCCGTTCATGGTCGCCGATGCGGTCGCCGACTTTTCCGCCGAGGAGCATGCGATGGCGCTGGATTACGTGTCGCGTCGCTGCGGCGTCGTCATCGATCGCACCGCCTGCATCGATGCGCTCGGCGCCGGCCTGGGCCTGCCGCGCAGCCTGATCGCCTTGCGCACCGAGCTGGCGCAGATCATGGAGGTGCCGCTCGACGAGATCGCCGCCTCGGACAATCCCTTCGAAGCCGGCCTGGACTCGATCCGGCTGATGACTTTGCTCGAGCGCTGGTCGAGCCGCGGCGAGCGCATCGGCCTGGTCGAACTGGCCGAACGCGGCAGCGTGTCGGAGTGGTGGCAGTTGATCGATTCGCGACGGGCCGCCTGATGCAGCAGAACAGCCAAGCCTTGCCGCTGACCGGCCCGCAGTACGGCATGTGGGCAGGGCAACAACTCGATCCCGACAGCCCATCGTTCTGGACTGCCGAGGCGATCGAACTGACCGGTCCGCTGGATCTCGGCGCGCTGGAAGCCGCGTTGCGCGACACCTTGTCGGCCTGCGATGCCTTGCACATGCGCTATCGTCTGCAGGGCGAAGAGGTCGTGCAAATTCTCGACGCGGCACGGCCCGTGACGATCGCGCACCAGGACTACTCGAACTGCGAGGATCCGTGGCGCAGCGCCCGCGCCTGGATGGACGAGGACCTGCAGCGCAGCGCCGACCTGGCGCAGCGGCCCTTGTTCGCGACCGCACTGATCCGACTCGGCGAGCACCGCCACCTGTGGTATCTGCGGGCCCACCACATCGCCCTCGACGGCTTCGCCTATCTGCTGTTGATCCACCGCGTCGCCGAACTGTATTCGGCCCGTGTCGGCGGACGCGCGGCGGCGCCGACGCGCGACTGGTCCCTGGCGGCGAGCATCGCCGACGAGGCGGCGTATCGCGCCTCGCCACGGTTCCTCGCCGACCGCGATTACTGGACGCAGCGTTTCGCCGACGTCGGCGAGCCGGTGACCCTCGGCCCGAAGCGCGCGCCCGACGACAGCTCGCATTCGCAACGCCGCCTGCTGGCGCCGGCCGAGTACGCGCGGTGGCAGACGGCGGCGCGGGGGCTCGGAGTCGATTGGGCGACCTGGCTGATCGCCTCGATCTTCGCCTGGCTGCATGCGCGCAGCGGCGCGAGCGATCTCAGCCTGGGCTTGCTGGTGATGAACCGGCTCGGTACGCCCGCGCTCGCCGTGCCGTGCATGGCGATGAACGTAGTGCCGCTGCGCCTGCGCATCGGCACGGAGCAGAGCTTCGAGGGCCTGGTGCGAACGGTGGCCGGCGAATTACGCGAACTGCGCAGCCATCAGCTCTATAACTATGAATGGATGCGCCGCGATCTCGGCCTGGCCGACGGCCACGCCCAGCTCTACGGCCCGGTGGTGAACCTGATGCCGTTCGATCGCGGCTTCGTCTTCGAAGGACTGCACAGCCGCGCCCACCCGATCTCGGTCGGTTCGGTCGAGGACCTCGACATCACTGTCTCGCCGATGGCCGAAGGCATCCGTTTCGACATCGAAGCCAATCCGCAGGCTTACGATGCGGCGACCCTGCAGGCGCATCACGCCGCGCTGTGCGAGGTGCTCGAAACGGTGATCGCCGAACCGGCGATCTCGGTCGGTGCCCTGGCCGGGCGGGTCTGTTCGCCTCGCACGGCGGAGGCGGCATGAGCGGCGCACGGCCGCGCCCGCGCTTGCTGCGGGTGCTGCGGGTCGTCGACCTGACCCCGCGTATGCGCCGCTTCACCCTCGGCGGCGACGACTTGATCGGTTTTCCGGGCGGCAGCGAAGGCGCGCATATCAAGCTGTTGTTTCCCCATGCCGCCGGTGAGACGCCGGTGTTGCCGAGCCTCGGCGAGCGCGGCCCGGTCTGGCCCGAGCATGCGGTGCGGCCGCATGTGCGTACCTATACGGTGGTGCGCATCGACCCGGACGCGAACGAGATCGACGTCGACATCGTCTTGCACGGCGACGATGGCCCGGCCTCGCGTTGGGCCATGCGCGCCGGCGCCGGCGACCCGCTCGGCCTGGCCGGGCCGGGCGGGCCCGATCTGTTCCAGGGGCATGCGCAGCGCTTCGTACTGATCGGCGACCCGAGCAGCTATCCCTTGTTGTACGCGGTGATGGCCAAGCTATCGGTTTCGGCGCAGGTCGATGTTCTGATCGAGGTGCCGGATGCGAGCGAAGTGCAGCCGCTGCCGCCGCACCCACGCTTGAACGCGCAATGGCTGTCGCGCCATGGCGGTCCCGCCGGCGCGAGCCGCTTGCTGCTCGATGCGGTGCGCAAGCTGCCGTGGAACGAGGCCGAGACGGTGTCGGTGACCCTGGCCGGCGAAAGCGCGCAGGTAGTCGCGATCCGCGATTTCCTCGCCGAGGTTCGCGGTGTGCCGCGGCGGATGATGTACGCGGTGCCGTACTGGAAAGATCGCTGGGACGAAGACCGTTACCACGACGAACGCCATCGCATCATGGACGCCTTCGACGAGGTCGCGGCTTGAGCGCTGTCGCATTGAAGCCCGGCGAGTTCGTCGGCCGCACTGTGCTGGTGACCGGCGCCGCGCAAGGCATCGGCGCGGCGACCGCGCAGCGCCTGGCGGGGGAGGGCGCGCGACTGGCCCTGGTCGATCGCGACGCCGACTTGCTCCAGGCCGTAGCCGAAGGATTGCGCCGCGCGGGCTCGCAGGTCCATGCGATCGTCCTGGACCTCGCCGATGTCGCCGCGGTCGATGCGGCGGTCGCGGAGGTCGAAGACGGCTTCGGGGCGATCGAACACCTGGCGCATGTCGCCGGCATCTTGCGCGTCGGCGAATCGCTCGATCTCGACCTGGAGGATTGGGAGGCCTGCATGGCGGTCAACGCCCGCGGCGTGTTCGCGACCACGCGGGCGGTGGCGCGGCGCATGGTCGCTCGCGGCCGCGGCAGCATCGTCCTGGTCGGCTCCAACGCCGCCTCGGCGCCGCGCTTCGGCATGTCGGCCTATGCGGCTTCGAAGGCCGCGGCCACGCAGTACCTGCGTTGCCTGGCGCTGGAGCTGGCGCCGAAGGGCGTGCGTTGCAATATCGTCTCGCCGGGCTCGACCGACACCGCGATGCAGCGCGCCTTCGTGCGCGACGAAGCGGCGCGCCGCGACATTCTCCATGGCGCCGCCGATCGCTTCCGCCTGGGGATTCCGCTTGGGCGTATTGCCGACCCTGACGATGTCGCCGAGGCGGTCTGCTTCTTGCTGTCGGACCGGGCGCGGCATATCACCCTGCACGATCTGCGCGTCGACGGCGGCGCCACGCTGGACGCCTGAAGCCCGACGCTGGTTTTTTCGAGCGCTGGTTCGCGGCGAACGCCGCGAGATACGCAACCCCCGGGCGGACACGGCTGAAGACGCTCGGCTTCTTCATCTTGCCGGAATAGGACGCGGCGGAAGATGCTTTGCTTGCGGGCCGGCCCCGATCGAGGGCTGGCCAGGCGNCGCGCGATGCTCCGACCGGCGGAACGGCGTCTGCCGGCAATGGCTCAGGGCACGATGATGCCGCGATCGTCGTCCTCGCCGACCACGCCGCTGTCGGTGGCGCCGTTGTTGTTCCAGACGATGTAGAGATACTTGCGCTCGCCCGGCGCCGGATCGCCGTAGTCGCCGTTGTTGGCGATGAACTTGCGCTGCTTGTTGGCGTACTGTTGGGTGACTTTGCTGGTGACGTCGTTGGTGCTGTTCCAGACGCCGTAACCGGCGAAGCTGATGGTGGCCATGATCCTGTCCTCACTGTGCAGACGACTCTCGCTCGCATCCGATGCCGGCGAGCCGCGCCGGCGTCGTCCTGGCCGGCGGCAGGACGGAGCATCCACGTTTGCGCCCGGATTCACCTGCCGGGAACCTTACGGTTTGCGTTCGTAACTCGATCAATGGCTTAGCGCGGGTTCGCATGCCGGTAACACCGGCGTCATCCGGCGAGCGCCCGGTATCCGCACAGCGCTCGCGCATGCGGCATGGCCATGGAGCCGAGCCGAGTCGAAGCAATCGCCGGAATCTTCGACAGTCCCGTGAAGCCGCAAGTCGAGCGTAAGCGCGGGACACGGCCGAGTTCGGGACCGACCTTCATGTCGGGCCTGTCTCAGCGAAGCCCGGATGAGGTATCGTGCCGCCATGTCCGTTTCCGCCATCGCGCTGCGTTTGCTGCTGAGCCTGGTTCTTATCCTCAACGGGATAGGGACGGCGAACGCATCGATACGCATGTTGGGCGCAATGGCGATGCCGGCCGCTTCGTCATCGGTTACGGCGGCAGCGAAGAACGGCGCTGCGCCCTGTCTGGAGCATCATGCGGTGCCGCCAGGAAAGTCAGGTGCCGCAAGCGATGCCTCCGGGCCGGCTCCCGATGGCTGCGCCGATCCCGCACCGGATTGTTGCGAATCCTCCGCATGCGGTTGCGCATGCACGCAGAGCTGCGCGTTCGCGGTGCCGGCCGTCGCGCAGCCCATGGTGGTCATCGCTCGCGATCCGTCGATCCGAGCGATGAGCTTGGGTCACCCCGCGCCCGCGCTCCCGCATCTGATTCGACCTCCCATCGCCTGAGCGTTCGCCGGCGCCGCAAAGGCGCCTGCCGTCGTGTATTCGGTCTGCCCGAGCACGACGGTCCTACCCACTCCCGCGGGCGTCCCTGGCGCATGCAGAACTCGCCATGCCATTCGATTCCGTCGCTGCTTGCGCCGGCGGATCGCTGATTCGATTGCGCGCCGGCTTGGCCGAGCCACGCGTCGGAGCGGCGATCCTGCGCCTCGCATCGGCGCAGGTTCGAGCAGGGTCGAGGCCGCGCCCAGCTGCGCGACGAGTTCGCCAGCACGCTCGCGCGTTCGCACAAGATTCACGAGAGACTCCATGAAGACCATCCACACCTCCATGCTCGCGGCCATGCTCGCGATCGGCTTAGTCGCCGTCGCCGGCGCCGCCACCGTATATTCCGGCGTCTACAACGTCGCCGCTGACGAGCCGCATACGCCTGCGGTCTACGCATTGCTGGAAACCGCCCGCGCTCGCTCGATCTCCGTACGAGCGAGCGAGTTGCAACTGCCGTCGGGTCTCGACGATGAGGCGCGCATCCGACAGGGCGCGGGCAACTACGCCGCGATGTGCGCGGGCTGTCACCTGGCGCCAGGCAGCGGGCCGACCGAACTGAGCAAGGGCTTGTATCCGGCGCCGCCGGACCTGACTCGAAAAATGGTGTCCGCCGCCGAGGCGTTCTGGGCGATCAAGCACGGCATCAAGGCCAGCGGCATGCCGGCCTGGGGCAAGAGCATGCAAGACGAATACATCTGGAACATGGCCGCGTTCCTGCAAAAATTGCCCAAGCTGGACAAAGCGCAGTACCAGGCCTGGGTCGCCAGCAGCGGCGGGCACTCGCACGGCGGCGGAGAAACCGGTGGGCATGCGCATGCGCCGGGCCAGCGCGACGCGCACCAGGAAAGCGGCGGGCCAGTGCATGAACAAGCGCATCCCCGGCAGAGCGACGAAAGCGATGCCGCAGGAGCGAAGCCGGGTAGGGCGTCGGAAGGCGGAACCCGCCATACCCACGCAAATGGTATGCAGCACCTGCATGCTTCGACGGTAAAACCGTCCGGGCCCAAACCGCCGGCAAAACCCCAGGCCGTCGATCCCCATGCGGGGATGGCCATGCCGGAAGCGAAACCCAATCCCCAAACCCATCCAGCCAGCGACGATGGCCATGACCACCAACATTGACCGTTCACTTACCTGGGAGAATAAATCGATGCCTTTGCGCTTACTGACCTGTTTCTGCGTGGCCGCACTGTTCGCGTTGCCGGCACCGGCCCACGATGGCAAGCACGCATCGCCGGCCAACAGCGATGTCTCGGCGGCCGCGAAGCCTGCGCTCGAAACGGTCGAGCGCTTTTCCTCGGCGCTCCAATCCGGAGACCTGACCCAGGCGGGCTCGTTGTTGGCGGACGAGGCGCTGATTCTGGAAAGCGGCGGCGCCGAGCATTCGCGCGAACAGTACCTGGGCGGGCATGCTGCGCACGATGCCGCATTCCTGAAAACGGCGCGCGTTCGAGTGCTGCGCCGCACCGCCCGCGCCGAAGGCGGTCTGGCCTGGGTGGGCACCGAGAGCGAAGTGCATACCAGCGGGGATGGCAAGCCCACGATCTTGCTGAGCACCGAAACGATGGTGCTCGAGCGAGCGCAGCCAGGCTGGCGAATCGTGCATATTCACTGGTCTTCGCGGCCCAAACGCTAAGGAACGCCGTCATGCGAATGAACAAATATCAAGCCGGACTGTGGCTGGCGCTGGGAGCCGGCCTCGCCTTGAGTGCCTGCGCACGGTCGCCCGATAGCGCGGCGGCCAGCACGCCTGTCGTGTCAGCCCCAGTGAGCCCCGTGGCATTGCCGCAGGTTCTGGTGCACAAAGACCCGGCCTGCGGTTGTTGCCATCTGTGGGTCGAGCATCTGCGCAAGGCCGGCTTCCAGGTCGAGGCGCGCGACGAGGACATTCTCAACCCGATCAAGCAACGGCTCGGGGTTCCGCATGGCAAGGGTTCGTGCCATACCGCCGAAATCGATGGCTACGTGATCGAAGGGCATGTGCCGGCGCAGGACATCCATCGTCTGCTGGCCGAGCGTCCCCGGGCTCGCGGCCTGGTGCTTCCGGGCATGCCCGCGGGCTCGCCGGGAATGGAACTGCCCGATGGCAGCGTGTCGCCCTATACGGTGGAGCTCGTGCTGCTGGATGGCAGCACGCAGGCCTTCAGCCAGCATGGCGGCGAAGCGGCGCCGTAGATCGGTACGCTCCGGTCCGATGCGCGATGACGGCCAGGTTGGCCGTCATCGTCGTATGCGCGAACCTCCGCTTCCCGCGGCCGTGTCAGAGCATCAATTCCAGACTGAGTTCGTCGCTGAAACGCGCCGACCAAGCGCCTGTCGCCTTGGCACGCAAGTCGTACAGCCCGGTCGGCGCGACCAGGGCGGCGCGGGCCAGTTGGCCGTCGCGGTCGAGCGCGATCACTTGCAGTTTGCGAGTGGGCCAGGCTTCGGCCGCGTCGAAGTAGCCGCCGAGCGAATTGGCGGCGCTGAGTTGGCCGATGCAACGGCCGTCGACGAGACGGAAGCTGAGCTCGCCGTCGAAGCGGCGTTCGCCGAGGCTGCCGCGATAGCGCGTCGCCGCGAGCGGGCAGGGCCGGGGCAGCAGGCCCTGCGGCCGAGGCCGGTGCGGTGCCGCCAGCATCATCGCGGTCTTGTCGATCGCCGAAACCCACTGGGCGTTCGACAAGACGCCGGCGGCGAGATCCTGGTGCGGCCACAGCACCAGCGCGCTGCGTGCGCCGTCGGTGGTGCCGGCGTGATGGGCGATGCCTGCGCCGTCCTCGTCTTTGCCGATGCGCCAGCCCAGGCCGAGGCCGTAGTCGCGTTCGCGCACCGGTTGGCCGTTGGCGTAGCGGGTCGGTTGCAACATCGCCTGCCACGTCTTCGGCGAGACGATGCGGCCTTGCAGCAGGCGCCCGCCGAACCGCACCAGCGCCTCGGGCGTGCCGGCCATGCCGCCGCCGGGCCAGGTGTAGCTGAAATCGTTTGGCGGGGCAGGGCGCGGCGCGCCGTCGCCGATCTTGTACAGGCGCGACACGTTCTTGCCGAGCCCGTCGGTATCGGCCTGGATGGCCAGGCCCGGAATGATCTGTTCGGCGAGATAGTCCAGGTAATGTTGGCCGGATCGGGCTTCGATCACCGCACCGATCAAGGTATAGCCCCAGGACGAGTATCGGTAGGTCGTGCCTGGCACCGACAACAGCTTGCGATCGGCGAAGATGCCGACCGCGTCGCGGCCGGTCGCGTAGTGACGCTGGCCGGCGTTTCTGTCTCCGAGCTGGTAATGCGGCATGCCCGAGATATGCGCCGACAGCTGCCGCACGCTGATCGGCGACCAGTCGTTGCGCAGCCACGGCAACATTCCCGAGACCGGTGCATCCAGATCGAGCCGGCCCTGTTCGGCGAGCTTCGCCGCGGCGGTGATCGCCAACGGCTTGGACACGCTGGCCAGACGGAACACGGTATCGCGCTCGACCGGCAACTTCGCGGCGATGTCGCGCAGGCCACTGCAGCCGGTCCACACGACCTCGCCGTCGCGCCACACTGCCGCTCCCATGCCCGGCACGCCGTTGGTGGCGCGCAGCGCATCGAGCATCAGTTGCGAGGTCTTGGCTGCGGGCGAGTTCGATCCGGCGGCGCAGCTGTCGGCCGCGAGCGCGGTATGCCAGGGCGCGATGGCCAGGCTCAGCGCCAGCGAAGCGTGCAGGTGGGAGGCTAAGCGGAGTGTTCGAGTACGCGACATGCGACGGTGCTCCTGGGGCGGTGACGCCACTCTAGTCGCGAGATTCGGGCCCGGATCGGCTACTGCGGTCAGTCGTGCACGGCCTGCGCCGAGTCGGTGGGGAACGGTGCCGCGGCGCATCCCGGTGCGTCTACGAACGAGCGCCTTGCAGCCGCGCCAGCAGCGTGTCGATATACGTGCGGCTGACCCGCAACGGGGTGCCGTCGTGCAGACGCAGCATGGCATCGCGATTGGTCTGAGCCTGCAGTTCGGCGATACGATCCACGCGCACGATGGTCGAACGGTGGATGCGTACGAAGCAGGCTGGGTCGAGGCGGGTGGCGAGATGATGCAAGGACTCGCGCAAGAGGTACATGCGACCGCCGGCATGCAGACTGGCGTAATCGCCATCGGCTTCGATCCAATCGATGTCGGCGGTAGCCACGAACAACGAACGCCGCCCGACCCGTGCCGAAAAACGCGTCGGCCAAGCGGGTTCCGGGACGATGCCGCCCGGCGTTTGCGCCGCGGTGCCGCCGGCATGCCAGGCGAGCAAGCGCCTTGCGCGGTCGAGCGCTTCGGCGAAGCGCAGCTCGTCGATCGGCTTGAGCAGGTAATCCACCGCGTTGAGCGCGAAGGCCTGCACCGCGAAACTGTCGTGTGCGGTCAACAGGATCGCCAACGGCCGGCACGTCGACGGCAGCGCGGCCAACACTTCCAGGCCGGTCATGCCGGGCATCTGCACGTCGATGAACACCAGATCGGGCCTGCGCTGTTCGAGCCCGGCCAGCGCCGAGGGGCCGTCGGCGTATTCGCCCTCCACCACGACATCGGTGCAACTGGCCAGCCGTGCGATCACGCCGCTGCGCGCCAGGGGTTCGTCGTCGACCACCGCCACGCGCATCATGCGGTCGCCCCTGCATGCAGCCGCAACGGAAAGGACAGGTCCACCCGATAACGCCCATCGGCGCCGATGCCCGCGCTCAGTTGGTGATCGCCGGGATAAAGATTGGCCAGCCGTGCGCGGATGTTGCCCAGGCCCACCGGCTCTGCCCGCGCGACGCTGTCGTCGTCGGGGCCACGACTTTGCTCCGCACACAGATCGTTGCTCACCTGCACGCGCAGCCGGCCGGCCTCGTCGCCGATGTGGATGTCGAGTCGGCCCGGCGCGGTGCGTGCGGCGATGCCGTGGCGGATGGCGTTCTCGACCAGAGGCTGCAACAACAGATAGGGCACCTGCGCCGTCAGCAGGCCGGGGCCGAGCTCCCACTTCACCAGCAGGCGCGCACCCAGGCGTGCCTTCTCGATATCCAGATAGGCCTCGGTGATGGCGACTTCATCGGCCAGGCCGACTTCATGCCCGTGCGCACCGTCGAGCGTGGCGCGCAGGAAATCGCCCAGGCAGGCCAACATCTGCTGTGCTTCGCGATTGCGTCCCTCGGCCACGAGAGCGGAGATGGCGTTGAGGGTATTGAAGAGGAAATGCGGCTGCAGTTGATAACGCAGCGCGCGCAGCTCGGCGTCGCGGATCAGGGCCTGCGACTGCAGATGGCGCGCCTGGGCCTGCTGCAACTCCGCGTAATACACCGCCACCGCATGGATGGCGCAGTACGCGATCAATGCCAGCCAAGCGCCTTCCAGACCGCGGAAGATCAACCACCAGTTGAAGCCGTCGAGCGTGGCTCCCTTGCTCCAGGCGATCATCACCACGCTCAGGGCCTTGGTCGCGACCACCATCGCATAGCTCGCCGGCAGCAACACCGCGGCCATGGCCCAGCCGGCCACACCGCGACGCCACAGACCGCGTTGCAGCGCCGTCAGCGGCAGCATCCAAAGCGTCAGCGCGAACAGGTACAGCGTGCGCGATGCCGTCGCCGCGCCATGGTCCAGCAAGGGCACTGCCATCAACAGCAGCCCCAGCCCCAAGGGCAGGCCGGCCAACAACGGCAGCCAGAACGGCGGTTCGGTGCGGGGCAGGGGGCTTGAGTGTGGCTTGGGACGAGCTTCGGTCGACGCGGTCATGGTCCTGGGGCACGAAGGGTCGGCCCGATTGCATCCGATCCGGCCGCGTTTGGCCAGCCCGTCAGCGCGGGCGTGCGCCGAACCGGTGGCTGGATGCGCTATGGCGGTGTCCGGCCTCAGGAATACGAGGACTCGCGCACTGGCTCAGCAGTCGCCGGCCGAGGACCAGGTGTTTCCCTTGCGAACGACCAGTTCGCCGTTGATGCAGCGCAGTGAGCTTTTTTCTTGCGGTTGTGCGCTGCGTTCGGCCAAAAGCTCGGTTTCCAACTGCAGCACCCGGTCGCGCAGGCTGTCGCGCTCGGCAAGGGCTTCTTCCATTCGCAGTTGTATCTGCTGCTGTTGGGCGATGGCCCGGTCGGCCGCTTCGTTGCGTTTCTTGTCGGCCGCGGCGGTCTGTTGCTTGCCGATCTGGAAGGCTGCCGCGCCCGCGGCGGCAACGATCCCGCTGAAGATCAGGATGGCGAGCCCGGGGCTGATCCAGCCCCAGGGGCTTCGATCCTCGTCTTTCCTGACGGTGCGTGTGTTCTCGTCCATGACGCTTCCCCCTGGGTAGGCAGGCAGGATAGCCGGTCGTAAAGGAGAAGGACGCCCATCGAGCCTGCACCTGGAACTGTTATCGCAACGATCGGCGCGAGGACTGCCGAGCGTCCGCCATGCACTGGCGCGACCTGGATACGTGGAACAGGTTTCCGCCGGGCCTGTTCGTTGCGGATTCTTGGTCGTATCGTGGAGCGACCAAACGGCGCAGGGGGCGCTATGCACGCAAGGATCGCGGTTGGGTTATTTCTTGTACTCGTAACGGGCCCGGTGCCCGCCCAGAACATCCATAAGTGCGTTCGCGGCAAGGAGATCAGCTATCAATCCGAGCCGTGCGAGGCTGACCAAGCGCACCTGAAGACTTGGGGCACCTGGGCCACTTCCAGCGACGCCTATGGCCGAGTGCGAAATCCGCCTCAGCCTCGGATAGATCCCGACTATTTGCCGCGCCTGGCCAGGCGTGCGCGACAAGGCGCCGGTCCTGGGACCGTTATAGGCCCCAGTACCGGAAGCTACAGTGCTTGCGCGGAGACGAAGCGTTTACGCGACCAGTACCTCGAGTCGGAGCGAGGTCGGAACACCGGCTACGACGGCCGCAGGGCATGGAACGATCGCGTGTATGACGCCTGCAAATGACGTTGCCAGGGAAGCTGAGCTCAGCCGGCAGCCGGATGCCATCTGTTCTATAACATAATAGGCATTATGCGAAGTAATGGGTCGGGGTGTGGCCGCGGCTGAGCTGTCGGTGAGCTGCGTTCCAATCGCATGCGGATCCGTTCGGCGCTCGGCCGTACAGGCAATCGGATTCAGCCCCTGTCGAGCTCCTGGAATGACCGCGGACGCCACCCGGCCTTCAGGCGCGCGATCCAGCGCTTGCGCTGCGCAACCACGTCGGGGCGGTCGCCCGCCCGCACATAGGCCTCGAAATCACTGATGGCCCCGGCCGTATCGCCGGCGAGCACACGCGCAACCCCGCGACTGTCGCGCGCCATCCAGTTGGCCGCATCGCTCGACACCGCGGCGTTGCAGATGGCCATGACCCGCTTCGCGTAACCGCGCTTCACCGCGGCCCAGCAAAGCCCATTGGCCGAGAACGAATCGACCTTGACGGTCGCATCCAGCGAACGCCCCTTCTCGAACAGCTCGATGGCGCCCGGAAATTCTCCGCTTCTATAGGCCTGCTCCAGCCAATAGGTCGCCACGCGCTTGGCGGCTTCGGCTTCGGGATCGATCCCGCGCTTCTCGTCGAGGACCATCGCCGCGCGGTAGCCAGCAATGGCACCCTGCAGGTCGCCGCCATCAGCCAGCTTGCCGGCTTCGGCGATGAGCACGTCCGCACGCACGCTGCCCGCGGTTTCTTCCGGCGTTCGCCATAATGCCTTCGAATCTAGCTGCTCGGCGCGTTCGAAGCGCGCGATCGCCTCTTCCATGTGCCCCTGCCTCGCAAATTCCTCCCCCTCTTGCACGAGGATGGGGGCATAGATCTTGCTCGCTTGCTTGCCAGGGTCGATGTCGAGGCCGGGATCGAGGACCAGTGCCTCACGATACTTTGCAGTCGCCCCATCGAGCTCGCCTATGGAGGCTTGCGCGTCCGCTTGGACGACGAGCTTACCCGCCTTCTTGACGCGCTCGATTTCCTGCGCCGGATCGAAGCTGGTACCAGGGTCGATTTGGCGAACTCTACCGAGCTCCGCGAGCGCGGTGTCCGATCGTCCGTCGCGTACCAGATCCCGACCGCGCTCGAGCACGCCGGCGATGCCGATACGCCTCGCTTCCGCCGCCGGCTCGAACGGCAGCTCGGGAACCAATGCCTTCGCCCGCGTCAACAGCCGTACTGCATTATCGAGATGGCCGCGCTTCGCATCGCGGCGTGCATGCGCGAGATAACCCGGCCCAAGGCCCCACTCGGGGCATGTAAAGCGATACTCGAGCTCGCCGAGATACTTCTCCCATTCCTCGACATCTAGATTGCGCCCGCTCGCCTCGCAAGCAAGGCGAATCAGCTCCCCGCCGTCGAGACGCCACACTCTGCCCTCTCCCGGGAGGAGCGCGGCAAGCCAGCGATCGTCGGGGGAGAATTTCAGCGCATAGAGCCCGGCGCGATCCTCTTCCCTCCCCGGCCATGCCAACGGAAACTCCTTCCCCACGGCATCGAGCGCCGCCATCCTCAGCAACTGCACGTTGCCGGCGCGATCGGCAAGCGCGAGCCACTGCCCATCGTGACTGACCGTGATGATCGACAGCGGCACGCGTAGCGCTATAGCCTTTTCCGGCTGGTCGCCGGAGGCCAGGTTCCACACGCGAAGCCATCCATCTTCGCTTGCGGTGATAAGGCGCTGCTCGCCAGGCACCAGCGCCAACGTCGTGATGGTGTCGATATGGCCCTGCAGGATGCGCGGCTCGGCCTTGGCATCCCTCATCGACCATACCCGGATGCTGCCGTCCATCCCGGCCGTGACGACAGCTTCGCCGTCGGCAATAAAGGCGCCCCATATGAATCCCGTGTGACCTTTGAGCGCACGCACGGATACGGGCTTGGAGAGCGCCACGACGCTCGCTGCGCCACTGTCGGTCGCGACCAGGAGGCTGCCATCGTCGGGACTGAACTCGAGGGACGTCACCCAGTCTTCCTGTCCTGCCAGCGTCAGCGGCTCGGCCGACAGGTTCGAGACATCCCATACGGCAACCGCGCCGAACGCGCCACCTGCGGCCAATCGCTGACCGGAGTGACTGAACGTCAGCACGGATACGCTTGAGGCGGCTCCCTCCGCGCTCGGTATGCGCAGTGTCGCCATGGGCTTGTCGTGCTCGCCGTTGCGCCAGAGCCGTATCGTGAGGTCCTTGTCGCCCGCCGCGACGAGCTTGCCGTCGGGACTGAAGGCAACCGCGGAAACGCCGTCTTCGTGCACTGGGATCGTTACCGGAGCACGATTCGGCCGCGCTAGCGTCACGATCGCGAGAGCACCGCCCTGGCGCGGCATGGCGACGCGCGCGGCATCGCGGTCGAAGGCCAGCATCTGCTGGAGGCCACCGAAGGGTTGACCCGAACGGCTACTGGAGCTTGAGCCGGACGTCATCCGCTGCTCGAGCTCAGCGTCGTCTTCGACGTCGCTCACTCGCAATGGATCAAGGCTCGGATTCGTCAGCATCCAGAGCCGCGCTTCGCTCGACCAATCGCCGATGACGACGGCGTGACCGTCGGCACTCATCACGAGCTTGTTGCCTTTCGCACCGAGATAGCGGCGCGCGTCCGATGACTCGAAATCGGACGTCAGATCCCACACCCACAGCTCCTGGGCATCCGTCAACGCCGCGAGTCGGCGACCGCGCGCCGAATAACCGACGGCATGAATCGGTGCGTTCACTCGCTCTTCGGCCTTTGCCTCCGCGGATGCTTCAACATCCCATAGCGACATGATGTAGTCCGGCGGTTGTCCGCCCGCCACGCGCGTGGTGACGAAATGGCGTCCATCGCCGCCAAGCGCTGCGAGGCTTTCAGGAATACGCCGCTCGATCTGCGCGCCGGTCAGACTTAGCTTCCAAACCAGCGTCTCGCCGCCGCCGGCCGCGATGAGGTGATCGCCCGTCATGAATGCCGACGAGGGCGCATCGAACGACAACGCGGCTCCGGGAGCAGTTTCGCCCGGCGTGCTGGCCATCGCGACGGCCCGCGGTGCGTCGTCGCCAAGACTCCAGAGCACATGGGGTGCCGACTGCGTGGCGACGACGAGCCAACGGTCGTCCGCGCTGAAGACCGGAGCGGTTGCAATGACGCCCGTCAGCAGCTTATGGGGGGCAGCATCGATGGCCTTCCTGTCCCACAAGAGCACCGTCTCATCCCATCCGGAGGTAACGATCCAGCGACCGGTCGATCCGAACGCCGCGGTTGCAATGCCGCGCATCTCACCGTCGACTGACTTCGCGGCGTGACCACGCAGGAGAGTCGGCGGCGCGGTCAGGTCGGCGACCTCATGCAAGGCGAGATCTGGGCTGTCATCGACTAGCAACAATGCAGTGCCGTCGTGACTGAACTCAAGATGGCGAATACGACCCACGCGAGGCGTCAGCCAGCGTGGCTTTCCCCGTCGAGGCTCCTGCACGTCGACTACCGCAAACCGATCACGATCTTTGGTGATGAGGGCGAGCCGATGCTGCGGTCCGAATATCGCTGCCGACAGCCGGCCTCCCTCCGAACCGGACGCTTTGTCGTTCGGCAGCGCCGGCAGCGTTAGCTCGCGAGACTTGCTTTCAGAAGCCCTGAGATCCCAGACGGTCACTTTGCCGTCGTCGTCGTAACGCGCAAGCCAGCGTCCGTCGGCGCTAAAACTAAGCCCACGCGTGTCGATGCCGAGCCGCGTGCCGCCGGCCTCCGCCAAGACACGCCGCAGCGCAAGCTCCGCATCGTCGGTCAACGTACCGTCAACATCGTGTGTGGCACGCGCCGCTTCCACGGCAAGTAGAAGCGCCGTTTCCTTGTTTACCTCACGCTCGTCCTCGGATTGCATGGCCAGGGAGCGCGCGAAGCCGCGAACCGCGACATCGCGCTGTTCTTCGGCGCGTTTCATCTGGACCCAGGAGAACAGCGCCGCGCCTGCGAGGCTCGCCATGACCACGCCCGTGATGGCGATCGCGATACGCCGTTCACGCCGCTGCCGCAAACGCTCACGCTCCTCAAGCGTGTTGCGGTCGATGCCGTAGATGTTCGCAAGCAGTGTGTGCCATGCGCCAGCGAACGGCGCTTTGGGAGGTTTATTGCTGGCTACGTCGAAGCCGCGATAGTCGGCGGCAAGGGGAATCGCATGCGCCTTGCAGAGTTGCGCAGGAAAGGCGCAACGTGGGTCGACGGCATCGGCTTCGTTGTTCGGTACGCCGTCGAGCAACAGCGAGATCACATCGGCGTTCTCGTGCGTTTCGAGAAACCACTCGATCTCCTGGTCGACGAAAGCGCTCTGGCGCGCGTTGGGCGAGCACACCACAAGGAGCCTCTTCGATCGCCGCAGGTTATCCCGGATAGAAACGCCGTACTCGGGCCCGGTCAGATCCTGGGCATCTCGAAAAACACGCAGGCGACGTCGTTCGAGCGGCAAGGAACTTGGCGGCTTGTAGGCCTCGAGCGCTCGTTCGAGCCGCGCGACGAACTGAATGTCTTTGCGGCTATAGGAGATGAACACGTCGTAGCGTTCGGCGAGCGACTCCTCAAGAGGTGCGGCGTTGGTCGCGCTGGTCGATGTAGGCAAACGTTCCATCTTATCGACATCTAGAAAGGGCGGTCCATCTCACGCGGCAGCTCGCTCAGGTCGATCGGCTGAACGATGACGCCGAAGATGCGCTTGCCGAGCGAATTGGCGAGTAGGAATTCGGTCAGGCACCATCTGGAGGCGGCCGACGTCGGCGAAATCACGAAGATCAAGGCTCCGCAGCGATGCGCGGCCTGGGGCAGCCCCACTTGCCATCGCTCGCCCGCTATCAAGCCGCGGCGCGGGTCGAGATCGAGGAAGACGTCGCTCCAGCTGTTGACGGCGAGCCGGTCGCGCAACGCGCAAGCCTGCGCATTGTCGCTCGAGGAGTGGCTGATGAAGATGGGCGACACTCGCTGTCCTCACATCGGTTCTATTGGCTTGTCGCCGGCGAAGTTACAGATGCCCCACTCCGCACTGCATGAAACGCGATCCCTTCGTTGGCTTCATAACAGCCTTCTCCACGCAGGCGCGGCATCGACGCCGAGCCGCCGTGATGAACGCCGATCACCTCCCACTGCGAGTTGAAAACCGGACTTCCCGAGCTGCCGGGGTCCGTCGGCGTGCGGTAGTGAATGAGGCGACCATCGTCGTCGATATCCAGCAACAAACTGTCATGCAGCGATATCTGCAATCCACTCCCCAGCGGATGGCCCACGACGTAAGTTTTGGCCTTCTGGCTGACCAGTGGCAGCGCCCTCGCCGTTGCGAGCCCGGAAAACCCGGTCGTAGTTTCGGTGAGACGTACGATGGTCACGTCGAGACTATCCTGGCGCGCGCATCGCATGCCGAGGTTGCCGGGCGCCGAGGTGAACAACACCTCCGCTATACGGTGGAACACTGGCTGCGGTGCGGTAGCGCATTCCACTTCAAAAGTGACCAGGGCATCGCTCGGCGGGATCGCGCCGGCGACTTCCTCGCTGATGACGTGCGCGTTGGTAACGAACACCGGCTCGGCTCCCCACGCCGGATTGATCTCGGCGCCCGCCACCAGAAATCCGGTGCCCAGGCGTTCCATGCCACGCTTGGTCACGCAACCGATGGAGCTGCACGCGGAAACCATGCGTTGGAGCAAAGCGAGGCTGAAACCGGACTCGCCTGCGAAGTTCTTCTCCAACTCGGCCGGGCGCTTGGCGATCGCCTCGGTAATCGCCTGCACGCGGCCTGGCGAGATGGAAACCCTCGCTTCGGAGCGCAGCACATATCGCGCGATGATCGTTGCCAGCCTGTTTGCGCATTCCGGCCCCGTGCCGAGCGCGCTGCCCTGCCATATTTCGCGAAGTTGCCGCTCGTAGCTTTCAACATGGAACGGCAGCGTGCGAGGATGGTGGAGGAAACGGTACAACCAGAATTCCGCCGACTCGCATTCGCCGAGAGCAAGGTAGGTTTCCGAAAGCGTGGAGCAAAGCCACGAGTCGCCGGGATCATTGGCATGGAGGGCGAGGAGACGTTCGCAAAGGACTTGCGCCATTTGCGTCGGCGATGCAGGGCGAGGCGGCAGTCCTTCCTTGAGCTCCCGGCTCATCAGCGCAATGGCGTTGATGGCCAGCCAGTAGGGCTTGTCCCGATGCGCATGAAACTGCTCAAGGTAGCGATCGGTGGCCTTGACCAGGCTGCCCTTGTTTGCGCGCGACACGAAGCGTTGCTTGTCGATGCGCCCCAGTAGGCCTTGGTATTCCACTATTTCGGACATGGCGTCCGCGGATGCTCCAGGCGCCTCGGCTGCGGATAGGGCCTCGTGCAAAAGCCGCTCGGCAGCATCGAGCCCGGAAAGATTAATCAGCGCCTGGGCCTGGTGTTTGGCGATGGTCGGATCCAAGCCGACGCACGCGTGCCAAGCCTCACCCAACCGTTGCGCATGATAGAAATGGCGGTGCGCGTTGAGTGCACGCATCGCAAGCCTTACTTCGTCGACAGAACGGCGCTGTTGGCCGTTTCCAAATGAGGCGATAAGCAAGTCCACCGCCGCTGCGAGCTCCCATGGCGGGGCGGAGCCACAGTTTCCCTCCGCGAGGGAATTGGCGAGCTCTAGCATCGCATCGCCGTCCACCGCGCGCATGAGCTATTGGCCCATTGCTGCGATGAGCTGTTCGCGTAGCCGGGAGCCAGCCAGATAGTGCGTAGCGCTGTGTCTCCAACGCCCCCAGTTGGATTCCTTGATATCTTCGACGCCCTTCCCTCCTGCCCCCGCATAGTCATTCGCAAACCGTGGGTCCGCGCCGCAAATCGGATCGAGCGGATCGTAGATGTTGATCCAACGATCGAGGCGAGAGGGTGGGAAGTCGGGCTTGCTGCTTCCTGGTGCGTGTAATTCGTCCTGTACCTCCTTTACCCCCAGGGGCGATCCGAGGGTAAGTAAGGCGTGGACATGGGGGCAGTCATCGCAGTTACGTATAACGTCATACGCCACTATCGTGCCCATGCTGTGCGAAACGACGATGACCCGGTCCGATTCCTCGCGGGCCGCATTGAGCTTATGAAGCAACCGGGTGCGGAGTTCCTCGCGAACCTTGAAGCGACGGCCGTCTTGCCGGACGTATTCCTTGTCGAACAGATAGTAGTAGGCCTCCATCGCCGCGGCACGCACGATGGCTTGTTTGATCGGGGCCGGCAGCCAGCTTGCGATTTCGTACTCCGACGCCTCCTCCAGCGATGAAGCCGGATTCGCGACGGCGACTGGTGACAGGGCAAGTTGCGCGCTGAATTTCGATTCCAGGCTGGTAACGAAGCGTCGCTCTTCGTCGGTCAGCAACTCCATTTTGCCGGGCACATCTTCCATGCCCGCAACTTCCGCCACTATTTCGGCCTCCCCTGCATCCCCTGCGGACTCGTAGTACGAAGAAAGTTCCGTTTCGTAGTCGGTGCCGTAGAAGACGTCGGCGTAGTACCCGAAGTGCCTGGGAATACCGCGGTTGTCCAGATGGACGCCGGAGTTGGGCGGTGCGAAGACGCTGGGCATCGGATTGTCGCGGGACAATGCCCACATCCAAATCTCCTCCAGCTTCTCTGGCGCGGGCTTCTTTGCGAGCCCGTGAACGAACACGACTGCCGCATCCCTTTTCATGCGCACCACTCCCTAGAACCCGACCCTGGCTCTATAGCGAGTACAACGCGGGCGACACGTCATGGCGGCCACTTGGCATAAACCTGAATCGACCAGGCGATGCTGTCTACGCTGTTCGCAAGCCAGTACTGGGGGGCCTTGCAAATCAAGGGCCTGCGTCAATCGCTATTTTCCCAGGCAGACATCGTGGCTCCCGCGTCGGCTACGCGCGCTCCTCAGGTCCCCGTGAACACTCACCGGCCATGCTGGCCCGACTCGTCTCACGAACTGCGGTTCGCGCGAGTCGCACCGGAAACCGATTTATGCACAACGGCGACGAAGTTTCGGTTGGCGCTTGCGGACGAGTATGGAGCGGATGACCGACGGTCAAGGTCGGTCCGCCCCGATCTGCTCGAACGATCGTCGGACCGGGCGGATCGGCTGCAACCGAACGAAGGCCCCCGGTCGGAGGCCTGTCTCAGGCTGACGCTCCACCTGCTTCGGTCGAATCTACTGGCGGAGGTTGACCGACATCACCTTCTGAACGATCTTCCAGCCGCCCTGCACCTTCAGGCACGACAGCAGGTCGGTGAAGTGACGCGGCGGCATCTGCAGCTTCAGCTTCAGCTTTATCAGGGCGAGGTTGTCCGAAACATCGATCGCGACGACCTCGTCCTTGCGCTCGAGGCCGAGCTTTCGTGGAGCGGTCGCATTGCGCACGCCGCCCAGCCAGGTCTCGATCGGCATCACGCTGACTTCGCCGTCGTCGCCGATTCTGGTTACGGCACTGAGGGGGTGAAATATCGACTGGAACTGCTCGGCGTCCATGTCGTACGCGGCATCGAAATAGACTTGAGCCAAGGCTCGCAAGGTGTTTTCAGCGTCTTCCATAGATTTAACTGCCCGATGTCGGAGATTGCTGCGAAAGCGAGGACGGCCGGTCCGCTCTTCCGCTCTGGGGCGTGCTCTCCCGGTCGCCACAGGAATCACTTTAGATCGCGCCTATATATGAGTAAATTGCCAATACCCACATAGAACTCATGAGCCGATTTCATGAAGAGCGAACTCAATGACCTCGCAGCGTTCGCCATCGTCGCCACTGAGCGGAGCTTTACCAGGGCTGCGGCGCGGCTTGGGGTCACACAGTCCGCGTTGAGCCACACGATCCGCGGCCTGGAACGTCGGCTGGAACTGCAGCTCCTCGCGCGCACGACCAAGAGCGTGGCGCCGACCTCCGCGGGTGCAGCGCTGTTGAAGACGCTCTCGCCTGCGCTCGAGCAGATCGATCGGGCGCTCAACGAGGTCCGCACCGCTCGAGACCGGCCGACCGGCCGGCTTCGTCTTGCCGTCTCGAAATCCGCCGCTGTGTCGGTGCTGTTGGCCAAACTTCCGGCGTTCGCCGCGGCCTATCCCGAGGTGGTGCTTGATGTGTCCACCTGCACGGGCCCGGTGGATCTGGTTGCAGGCGGGTTCGACGCCGGCATCCAACTGGAAGAATTCATTCAGAAGGACATGATCGCCGTGCGCGTGACCCAGGAACTATGCCTGGCCGCCGTCGCTTCGCCCGGGTATTTCGCGACGCGCAGCCGCCCCCTGAAACCGCGGGACCTGAGCACCCATAACTGCATCGGGCTGCGCCTTCCGGGCGGCCCGTACCGATGGGAATTCGAGAAAGGCGGCGCGCCCGTGACGATCACCGCCAACGGGTCGCTCGTCGTCGACGACACGAGCCTGGCCATCCACGGCGCCTTGGCCGGTGTGGGCATCGCGCTGGCCTACGAAGACCAGGTGGCGGACTACATCGACGAGGGTAAGCTCATCAGGGTGCTGGAAGATTGGTCGCCCTCTTTTCCCGGCTTCTTCATCTACTACCCGGACCGTCGCCATCAATCGGCGGCGCTTTCCGCCCTGATACGCGCCCTGCGCCTAAGCTAGCGCCGCTGCGCGGCAACGCCACCCGCATCGCCATTGCGCGTGTCTTGCGCGAATTCGTTCCTCAGCCCAACTCTTGCGGATTCGGAACGAACGCCGCAGCCAGCTCAACGCGTTTCGGCCGTCGTCATCGTCATGGCCGCGAACAGCATCCAGGTGGTGTGGGGAATCCACTGCTCCACCCAGCGCCACTGCTCGGAATCCGGGCCAGGTGCGAAGCTGATGCCGGCACCGGTGTCGCTGCCCGGTGCGCCGGTGATGCCGTTGGAGATACCGCCCACGAACATTTCGCCGGCGCTCTCCAGCACGGTCGGCGGATTTTTCTTGCCGAAACCGTAGAGCATGGAGATGCCGTAAGGGTTGCGGCCCAGGGTCCAGTCGAGTTGGCTCTGCGCATAAGCGGCTCGATCGGCGGGCAGTCTATAACCGGCCGCGTCATGGTCTGCGAGCTTGCGGCCGCCGATGACCATGGCCGCGCTGAGCGACGCCAGGCGGGCGCTTTCGCCCTGCCACCAGTAGCCGGTTTCATTGCGGTGCGGGATGAAGAACCCTTCCAGTACCTCGCCTGTGGCCTTGCCGTCCTGGGTCAGTTGGAAGCGCTGGCGGGCGTAGCCATACGGGTTAGCGACCGCATTGGTGATGGTCAACTCGTGCTTGAGCGCCGAGCCGATGGCATCCAGCGCACGCTGGCGGCGCCCCTGCTCCGGTTCGATATCGACATAGGCCGAGAGGCTGATCACCGGCAAGCCGGCCTCGGCCGCATGGTAGTACGGGCGGCTGCCGCCATCGCTGACGAAACCGCCGTCGGCCTGTTGCCGCGCCATCAAGCGGGCGGCGCGCTCGCGCGCATCGTCGAGATAGCGCGACTGGCCGGTGGCGTTGTGCAGTTCCACCAGCGCCATCAACGCGGTGTAGTCGTCGATGATGTTTTCTTTGCCGTCGGCGCCGTATTGCGGGTTGAACCGGCGCAGGTGCGCATAGGCACGCTCTGCATCGGCCAGATACTGGGCACCGTCGAATTCGCCATGGCGGCCGCTTTGCTTGGCCAACATCGAAGCGCGCGCGAGCGCCGCGATGGCCATGCCGCCGCCGGCGCGAAATGCCGAGCGGTACAAGGTAGTAAACGTTCCGGCCGAGCCTTCATAACCGGTGACCATGCGCTCGACGCCGGGCGTACCCCATTGGTCGAACACGGTGGTGTAGAAGTAGCCCTCCGCATCGAGGATGCGGTGCAGATAGTCCGCGCCCCAGAACGCCTCGTCCTCAACCTGTGTCTGCAAGTCGTGGGCGGCGAACAGGGCCTTGCGCGCATGCGCGCCATAGGCGAGCACCCAGGCCGCCATCGAGGCCTGCTGCGGATTGAAATGGTTGGCATAGCCCAGGTGCGACAGGTATTTGCCCTTGTCGCCACCGGCATCCTGCCAGCCGCCCCACACATTCACCTTGCGCGAGGTCTGGAAGATGCGTAGCTCGCGGTCGGCGTTATCGGTGTGGCGGCTGCGCTTGAAGTAGCCCAGCAGCTGCGCGCCGGTGGTGGCGAAGACTGCGTTGTCGCGCACCGAGACCGACGCCGACACCGCACGTTGCTGGCCGATGCGCACTTCCACTTCGTACTTGCCCGCATCCTGCGCATCGGAAAAGTCGACGCTGAAATAGCGTTTGCCCGTGCCCCACTCGGCAAACGGCCGCAGTGGCTGCAGATCGCCTTGCTTGATCGGCTGGCCATCGCGCAGCACGGTGTAAGTGCCCCCCCCGGCCTCGCCCGCATATTCGACGATGGCCTGTTTCGGCCCCAGCCGCTCCAGCGCCACCTGGTTGATCTGCACCAGCAGCGGCTGTTTCGGCAGGCTCACCGACACCGTGGTCTTCGGCTTCGTCGCCGACGCTTCGGTCGATGCCGCGATGGCCATCTGCGGCAGGCTGGACAGCGCAATCGCCAGCGCGGCCATCGCTTGAATTGCGGTCTTGCGGGAATGCGGCGCAGCGGTCATTGGCACGGTTCCGGATAGACTGGCCACCGCAACTTAGCCATGTGGCCGGCCGCCGTCAATAAATACTTCACATGGATGTATGAATAATACGAACTCCCTCTCCCCTACGCTCAAGCGGTTTCAACGCCTATGAATATCGGCCGCGGCGCCACCCAGCAATCCAGCGCTCCCTACAACCGCCGCCTCGTGCTGGATTTCATCCGCCAGCATGGCGCGGCCTCGCGCAAGGACATCCAGGAAAAGGTCTCGCTCAGCCCGCAGACGGTCGCCAACATCACCAATGAGCTGGAATCCATCGGCCTGATCGTCTCGCGCCGGCAAAAGGACCTGAAAACCCGCGGCCAGCCGCCGATCGCCTTCGAGATCAATCCCGACGCCGGCCAATCCATCGGCATCAGCCTGGAACCTGGCCGCGCCTCGGGCGCGCTGGTGAATCTATTGGGCCAGATCGATGCGCGCTGCGAGGTGCAGTTGCAGGGCTGCGATCGATCGCAGTTGTTGGCCGGCTTGCTCGAGCTCGTGGCCAAGCTGCGCCGGCAGGCCAATGCCCGGCTGTGGGGCATCGGCGTGGCCCTGCCCGGCCCGCTCGGCGACACCGAGCTGAGTTTCGTCGGCCCCACCGCGCTGGAAGGCTGGAAGGACCTGTCCATCCTCGACCAGTTGCAGGAAGCCACCGGCCTGCCCCTGTTCCACAGCGTCGATAGCGTGGCGGGCGCGCTGGGCGAGACCTTGTACGGGGTCGCCCGGCACCTCGACAACTTCTTCTACCTGCACCTGAGCATGGGCCTGGGCGGCTCGTTGATCGTCGCTCGCAACACCTACCGCGGCACCGACGGCAACGCCACCGAGATCGGTCACGTGCCGGTGGTCCCGGGCGGCACGCCCTGTTATTGCGGCAACCAGGGCTGCCTGGAGCGCTACCTGTCGCTGCACTCGCTGGCCGAGGCGCTGGGCCTGGACGACGGACAAATCCGCACGTCCGACGTGCTCGACCGCTTGGACGACGCTGCCGACGAACCCCTGCAGCAGTGGTGCCGGCAGGCATCCCAGCGGCTGCGCGATGCCATCTGCATGATCGAGAACATGCTCGACCCGCAGACCATCGTCATCGGCGGGTCGGCGCCGCAGAAACTGGTGCAGCGCCTGGTCGACCTGGCCCAGCCATGGCACCGCTCGGTACGCGGCCGCCCTGCCCCGGAATGGCCGCGGGTGATGATTTCCCAACGCGAGGAGGACTGTTCGCTGTTGGGCGCCGCGGTGCTGCCCATCCACGAGTTGCTCTCGCCGCGCCTGGAAGGCCTGCAGAAAGATGAACTCGGGGAGCTGCAGACGGCCGAGCTGCTGGGTCACCGCCCGGCTGCCGGGGGCCGCCGAATTTAATTATACTTCCACTGGATATTTTTATTGACAGAGCAAAATTGGGGTGACTATAGTCGCCCCATGAAGCTAGAGCATCCCGAACCCAGCCGGCCCCAGCCCAACCGGACCGAGTCAAACCGGTCCGAGTCCAGCCAGTCCCAATCCAGCCAACCTCAATCCCGCCAGCCGGAGCTCGGCCGGTCTCAGTTCAACCCGCCCCAACTCAGCATCGTCGGCGACGTCAGCGTGGACCTGGTCCTGGGCACGCTGGACGGTTGGCCCAAGATCGGTACCGAACAACTGCTGCCGCGCAGCGAACTGCGCGCCGGCGGTTCGGCGGCCAACTCCGCCCTCGCGGCCCGGCACCTGGGCCTGAACCCGCATCTGATCGGCGCCATCGGTGACGACGACCTGGCCCAGTGGCTGCTACTGCAGCTGGCGGGTATCCGAGTCGAACTGCAGACCTGTGCCAGCGACACCACCGTATCGGTCGGGCTGATGCATGCCGATGGCGAACGCACCTTCTTCACCAGTTGCGGGCACCTGCAGCATCTGACTCCGGACTTCGTACTCGAACACCTGCCGCAGGCATCTCCCGGCAGCATCGCCCTGTTCACCGCCCCCTTCCTGCTGCCGGGCCTGCGCGAGCGCTTCAGCCAGCTGCTGGCCGCGGCCTCGAGCAAGGGCTATCAGGTCGCACTGGATACCGGCTGGCCGCCGGAAGGCTGGACGCCGCAGGTGCATCAGGAAGTCGAAGGCTGGCTGGCGCATTGCGACCATCTGCTGGTCAACGAGTTGGAGGCGGTGAGCATCGCCGGCAGCCAGGACGACGGCCAGGATCTGGACGACAGCCGGGTCCTGGAGCTTGCGGTGCAACACGTCGCCCGCCTGCTCAAGCCCGGTGCCCATCTGATCGTCAAATTGGGCGCCGCGGGTGCGCTGGGGCACGTCGATGGCCGGAGCATCCGCTACACCACCGAGATGGTCGGCGACATCTTCGACACCGTGGGCGCCGGCGACAGCTTCAATACCGGTTATCTGGCGGCGCGCCTGAGTCAAACCAGCACGAGCCAGGCCAGCACGAAGCAGGCCAGCCTGCGCGACGCGCTCGCGGCCGGCTGCCGCACCGCCAGCGCGATCCTGCCCCGCTTCCCGCGCAAGCGCATCGGCGCCGGCGAACTCGCCCACTGCCTGCAGCCGCAGTCCTGACCCCGGAGAGACGATCGTGAAGCACCAGCCGATGATCATCAGCTACATCCTCCTGATCTGGTTCGCGATCTCCTTCATCACCAATCTGATCGGGCCGCTGATGCCCATCGCCATCCAGGATTTCAAGCTCAGCCTGACCATGGCCGGCTTCATGCCGTTCTCATTCTTCCTGGCCTACGGCTTGATCTCGATCCCCGGCGGCCTGTTGATCGAAGTCCGCGGCACGCGCTTCACTCTGTTTACCGCCTTCGCGCTGAATTTCATCGGCGCCCTGGCCATTGCCGTGATGCCGGGTTACGTCTCGGTGGTGGCCGGGCTGTTCGTCATCGGCTTAGGCATGGCCCTGCTGCAGGTGGTGATCAACCCGCTGATGCGCACGGCCGGCGGCGAAGAGCACTTCGCCTTCTTTTCGGTGATGGCGCAGTTGGTGTTCGGCCTGGCCTCCTTCCTCAGCCCGCTGGCGTTTCGGCTCTACATGCAACGCCCCGGCGTGGAGGGGCAGCCGCTGGCCTGGCTGACGTTCTACTGGTTCTTCAGCGCCGCCTTCGTACTGCTGGCTCTGCTCAACTACAAGCTGCCGTTGCCGGCGGTGGCGCTGAAGGAAGACGAGCGCGTGGGCAGCCGCGCGGCCTACCGCAGCCTGCTGCGCCGCGTCGATGTGCGTTTGTTCTTCCTGGCCATCGTCGCCTATGTCGGCACCGAGCAGTCCCTCGCCAACTGGATGTCGCAGTTCCTGCACAGCTACCACGGCATGTCGGCCACCGAGCAAGGTGCGATTGCCGTCAGCCGCTTCTGGGGCTTGATGTCGCTGGGCTGCCTGGCCGGCTTGGGCTTGCTGAAACTCATCGACTCGAAGTGGGTGCTGGCGATCTTCTCGACGCTCGCCATCGCCTGCCTGGCCCTCGCTCTGTTCGGCTCCGCGGACATCTCTCTACTGGCCTTCCCCGCCGCGGGCTTTTTCTTGTCGGTGATGTTCTCGGTGATCTTCTCGCTGGGATTGAACTCGGTGCGCCAGCATCACGGCGCGTTCTCGGGAATCCTGTGCAGCGGCATTCTCGGTGGCGCCATCGTGCCGCTGTTGATCGGCTTCATCGCCGACCACTGGGGGCTGCGCGTGGGCCTGTCGCTGGTCTTCATCCCCCTGCTCTACATCCTCAGCGTCGGTGCCTGGGCCAGGCCACTGGTACGCAACCAGACCGTGTATTCCGCGAAAAACACGCCCGCCTCGAACACTCCCGCCTCGCCCTGATCGGGCAACCGCACCAGCCACTGCGCGGGTCCGCCGGCCCGAGTCGCCGTACAACCAGGAGCCCATAATGAAGAAGCATCCCAGCGATGTCCGACCGACCGGCATCGCCGTCGCAATCGCCGCGGTATTGATCGGCTGCGCAAGCGCGCCGGTGATGGCCCAGTCCAGTACGAGCGAGGACAGCAAACAGGTCAGCGCCGGGCAGGTCGACGCCGGACAGGCTGACGCTGGCGAAGCCCGGGCCACTCCCGTTGGCGAAGCCAGAACGACACTGGAAACCGTGCATGTTTCTGCCACCCGCATCGAATCGGACCTGCTGAAGACGCCGGTGACCGTCACCGCCGTCACCCAGGAAGCATTGACCCGCGAGGGCATCCGCGACGTGCGCGGCCTGTCCGGCAGCATGCCCAATCTGCAGATCGCCTCCGGCCCGGATTCCGGCGTGCAGGTCAGCATCCGCGGCATCGGCGCCAACAACTTCACCGAGATCGGCGACCCCGCCGTGGGCCTGCACGTGGCCGGCCTGTACTCGCCGCGTCCGCAAGGCGCGCTGGCGCTGATGTTCGACGTCGACCAGGTCGAAGTGCTGCGCGGCCCGCAGGGCACGCTGTTCGGCCGCAACTCCACCGGCGGCAGCATCAACATCATTCCGGCCAAGCCCCGTTTCGATTCCAGCTTCGGCAGCACCGAGCTCGAAGTCGGCAGCTACAACCTGCGCCAGCTCAACCTGATCCAGAACATCGCGGTGAACGATCGCTTCGCCCTGCGCCTGTCCGCCACCAAGGTCGAGCGCGATGGCTGGATCGACCAACAGCAGGACTTCACCGACGTCGATATTCCCGAGCGCGGGTTCATCGCCGACGGCATTCCCGACGTAGACCAGCGCCGCAACGTCAAGGTCGGGCGCGACGAGTATTACTACAACCGCGACGAATGGGCGGTCCGCCTCGCCGCGCGCTTCGCCATCACCGACGACGTCGAGTGGCTGCTGGCCTACGAGAAGTTCCAGAACTCCGGCGCCGGCCAGGTCGGGCTGAAGGACTGCAAGCAGGCGGCCGGCACCCGCTTCGCCTGCCAAGGCGGCAAGTGGGACGTAAAGATCAACGTGCCGGGCAAGACCGACATGTCGATCGACACGGTGCGCTCCAATCTCAACTGGTTCCTCAGCGACACCAACAGCATCGAATACAGCGTGGCGTTCGCCACACAGAAGCGCTCGCAGATCGCCGACGACGATGGCGGCTACCACGAGATCCCCTCGCAGGTTACCGCCACCTTGCCGGTGCCGGCGGCGGGCGACTGGGGCGTGTGGCCGGTGCGCGACAACACCTCGATCACCCTGGACTCGAAGTACAAGTCGTTCGTGCACGAACTGCAGTTCAAGCATCAGGGCGAACGCCTGAAGCTGGTATCCGGCCTGTTCTGGATGCACGAGAAGAACTCGATCGACTATGCCCAGGAAATGCTGGTCAACGCGCCGTTCGGCTATCCGATCAGCCAGTTCTACCATCAGCCCAACCGCCAGATCGACGCCAAGGCGATCTTCTCCCAGGCCGACTGGCGCTTCGCTCCCACCTGGACCGCAACGCTGGGCGCACGCTACAGCCGCGACGAAAAAACCGATCGCGGCGGCCAGGTGTATGGCGGTTGGGATGCCGAATCGACGGCCTATTACAACGGCCTGTACCACCCGGGCACGCCGGGCGAACCGGGCTTCCGTCCCCACAACGGCCGCGAGCTGACCGAACGGATGGGGCCGTTCGGCGGTATCGATGCCTACAAACTGTGGGGCCCCCCGGCCGAGAACGAACACTCCGAATCCTGGCGCAAGGTCACCTGGCGACTGGGCCTGACCAAGGACCTGTCCGATGACGAGATCCTGTTCACCTCACTCTCCACCGGTTACAAGGCGGGCGGCTTCGGCGACAAGGACGATGCCTGCGGCGGCAAAGTCTGCATCGACGGCCCGCCCGGCCCGCAGTACACCTTCTTCCCGTACGAGCCGGAAACCGTCACCAATTTCGAAATCGGCTACAAGGGCCTGCTGCTGGACAAGCGCCTGAGCCTGTCGGTCACCGCCTTCTACAGCCGCTACAAGGACATGCAGGTGACCGGCGATTTCTTCGCCGCCAAGGTGCACGTCAACGAACCCTGCCCGGATTGGGACCCGACCTGCGATGTGATCAAGAAGTGGCAGACCGTCAACGTCGGAACGGTGAACATCCCGGGCCTGGAAGTGGAAGTGGACTATCTGCCCACACCCAACACCCGTATCGGCGGCTTCTTCTCCTACATCGACAGCAAGATCAAGGACTACCCCAGCTTCAGCGACGAATGGAACTGCGGCGTGCGCGAAGAGTTCGGCGCCGTGCCTTGCCCGGAGCCCTACAGCGGCCCCGACCCGACCCTGGCCGGTCGCCAGATCTACGACATCACCGGCCACCACCTGCCGATGACGCCGAAATTCACCGCCGGTATCAACGTCTCCCACACGTTCAAGTTCGGCAACGGCTATGAACTGGTGCCTTGGCTCAGCGTGAAGTGGCAGGACAAGATGTACTTCACCTTGCGCAATCTCGACAACGCGCACGTCTCCGACGCGCAGGAGGCTTATACGACGGTCGATGCCAGTCTGAGTCTGCAGTCGCCGTCGTTCTGGCGCGCCGAGCTGTACGTGCTCAACGCCACCGACAAGATGACCAAGAACTGGGCCGACGATGCCGGCGGCTTCATCCGCGGTTACTGGAACGACCCCCGCACGGTCGGCCTGCGTGTCCGCTTCGACTATTGATGCCGTCATTGCGGCGCGTAAAGCCCCCCTCCCCTAGCGGGAGAGGGGGCAGATTTGCCAAAGCGAAATCGGCAAGCGACTGATGATCGGCGACGACATGCGGCGCGAGGAATCGGGAGATCTCGAGCCGGCTATGACCGTCCGGCGTACGCATCATGGCGATCTCGACGCGCATGTCGTGCAATCCGGTGACGCCATCCGCCCAATCCCCTTCGATCGGGGCACATCCTTCGAGCTCCAAGCCGAGCTCGGTGAAAAACCCGATGGCGGCATCGATGTTTTCCACCACGATGCCGACGTTATCCATACGCTCGATCGTCATGATGTCTCCTCGGCGTGGACGATGGCGGCCTGGCCGCTAGCGCCTGGGCCTCTCTGTGGCCTTGACGCAGGCCCGCAGTTTGTCCCGCGCAGCAAGCCCTCCGCTCCATTCGAGGATGTAAAGCACGTTTTCGTGCTTGCGATCGAAGACCTCGAATCGATGTTGGTCGAGCATCCCATCGAGCAGCGCGTCCACGTTCTCGACGGCCATCAGCAACATGCCGTCGCCGCCGGTGCCCGCCATCGGCAGGTTGAATACCTCGACGGCCTGGCGCTCTTCCCCGGTCTGGTGCAATTGGACGGTCAACTTCTGCGCCGACTTGGGTTTGGGAACGCCGCGCCCGTAAAGCGCCAGATAGGCGTAGGGAGAGCCGCCGCCCGGGCCTAGAATCATCATGCTGCTGCCCTCGCGATAGAAACGCGCGGCGCAGTACTGTCCTGGCGCGTTATCCGCTGCCGGCCTGAAATTCCAGAATCCGTCAAAGAAGGCCCGGTAGTCAGGGTCGCGCGCCATCCGTTGCTGATGCTTGCGCAGGCTTTCCGCCTCCTCCTGCTTGCTCCTGTGGAGCATCTCCTGCAGATCTTCGGCAGAGAAGTTGGGCTCGTAGCCTTGCCATTGATCTTCGTCGTCTTCCCCGTGGCAACACGGTGGGGTCGCCGCGATGTCGTTCATCGCTCGCGCATGCGCAGCCATTTCCGCCTGATTGGCTTGTGCCGGCCCCATTGCGCACGCAAGCGCCAATGCGCAAACCAGACTCGCGGCGACCTTCTCCATGGATGCTTTCTCTCGGAAGTTGAGATGTCGGCGGACTACGCGCCGTCGCCATCACGATACTTGCCTTTCTCGACCAAGGCGACGGCGAAAGCAAATCCCCCTGCCCCCTTTGGCAAAGGGAAAATGGCAAGAGCGGCCCATCCCAAGCGCAAAACTCCGTGCGCAAAGCCCCCATTGGAGGGCTTCGGCGCTCGATGCTGCAGCCCTCCCCTCCGGCCATTCTGGTAGGCCCAAGGCACTCAGCGCTGGGGCCGGCCCTGGTCGCCCCGTTCGTCCCGGCGAATCCTCTGTCCGAGATCGCCCAGGCACTGCCCCAACCAAGACCGGATGAGCTTGCTCGACCGCTGCGAGGCCATCGAGATTGGATCGCCCGGCTCTCGCTGCTGCGAGCACGCCCGCAATCTGCGCAATTTGTGACTATCGACACGCTTGTCGACGGTCTGCCGCGTCCTGTCGAAACGCCGCCGCACGTATCCCCTAGAGCGTCGATCAGTGGAGCGCCCCGTGCACGAGCCCGAAACCGAAACCGAGCAGGACGTCAGCGCATTGCTCGACAGTGTCAACGATATCGGCGCCGACACCATCGAGTACGCCAATCTAAAACAGCTGTTCGCCGACTCTCCGCATCTGCGAAGTCAGTTGCGCAGGGCCATGGCCGAGGGTGGGCTGACCTCGATCGTCCTGTTGCCGGAGACATCGACATTAGGCGGACTTTATACCTATACGAACGGGGTGATATCGCTAAGTCGCGAGGCCCTGTCGAAGTCTCCTGCCGAGGGCGGCACCGCAGCGGCTTGGATCGTGGGCCATGAACTCGAACATTGCGTCAGGTCCGCCGAGCTTCATGCGCGTGTCGGCCGCGATATCGAAATCGCAAACATATTTGCGACAGACAGTACTTACGACTACACCGACGTGGTCGGGTTCTATGTGCAAGCAATGCGCGAGGACGAAGCGTATTCGGAGATCGCGGGCTGGAATGCGCATTTGGACGTCCTCAAGAAAAACGGCGGCAAGGACGTGCCCGACGCCAACGACATCGTTGTGTCGGTTCCAGGTCGGAAAGACCTTTACTTCCAGCCCAGCGCCGGTAGCCTGGGTTACGATTTCAAGCCGGAGATCGAGGCGGTTCTGAACTCCGACCGGAGCATGCCGGCCAGCACCGAAGCCATCGCCAGGATATCGCAGTGCTACTTCGACGCTCCGCCGGAGCGCTCGCGCCTGGGCCCGTCGGGGAACTGCGACTATCGGCACTACTACGCGGCCATGGCGATCGGGGAAATCCATCAAACCGCCTCCTCGCAAATCCAGGTGCGACTGTCTGCGCTCCATCTCGATACCGCGACCCTTTGGGCCAGCGGGGTAGATCTCAGCCCCACCGGCATTCCGATCTTCAGCGATGCATCCGTGCCGGCACCGGCGAACGACCCGGTAGAAACCGCAACGCTGCCCGCTCCTGGCCAACCCGAGCCCAGACCATTGTTTTACGACTCCTCATGGCTAGGCATGTCCGAGCAGCGTGTGGGCGACGAATATGCCGCCAGCAGCGATGCTGTCGACCTCAGTGGCAGCTCACTGCTCGAGACGAGGATGTCTGCCAAGTGGAATCCGGATGGCGAAGCGCCGGTCCCGTTCACCACGCCTCCCGGATCTCCGCCGCTGCCGCCCGTACCGCGGTCGCCCGAACTCTTGGATCTTTGGATCGCCTCGCTACTCAGCGACGAAGTCGGGCCGAGTACCGGCAGCGCGCTCGGCAAACGCGAGTTCGACGACGAATCGCCAAGGGCAAGCCAGGGCAGTCCGAAAATTCCGCGCATCGACCGAGAATTCAACCTGATGCAGCCGCCCGACCCGCCACAAACTTCTTCCAGTACGCCGCAATCGCAACATCCGCTGTACCTGCAAGCCTTGCACGCGCTGCAAACTCACTCCGACCCGGAGCTTCGCAGCCGCGCGCCGGAAACCTTGCAGTGCCTCGCCGCCGGGCTGGCTTATGAGGCGCAGAAGTCCGATCTGGGACGCATCGATCATGTCGTCGCGTCCGAGCACAACGAGTATCTGTTCGCGATCAGGGGCGGCATACCGAACGATCCCGCCAATCAGTACGTGCAGGTCGATCAACGTGTCGCCAGCACCACGCCATTGGAACGATCGCTGGCGGAACTGGCCGCGATCACACCACCCGACGCGGCGCATGCCATGGGCGCAGCATCGCAAACGCCGCACGAGCGCCATCTGCCCCCGCATTGATCGTCCGATTCACACACGCTTTCGTCACGGACAGAACGGGCCCGACACGGAAACGCACAGCCATGGCTGAGCGTTTCCGTGCGTTGACTCGATCGAACTTCTACTTCTTGCTCTGCGCCTTATGAGTCTTGAGCGCCTCCGTCAGACCAGGCACGCCGTCGGCACCGTGCGGTACGGACAAGCTGGAGCCTTGCAGATCCTGACCGATAGGCTCGACTCGTCCGCCCAAGCACTTGCCGAGAAACCCTTCGGTCAGCGCATTGAAGGCTTTGCGGTTTTCCGGGCGCGCGAAACCGTGTCCCTCATCGGCGAACAACGCATAGCTCACCGGAATCTTGCGCTGATTCATCGCGGCAACCAGGTTGTCGCTCTCGGCCTGGGTGACGCGCGGATCGTTGGCGCCCTGACCGACGAGCAAGGGCTTGCTGATCTTGTCGACACGACCGATCGGCGAGCGCTCGAGCAGGTGCTTGCGCCCGGATTGCGTGCGCGGATCCCCTACCCGCTTGTACCAGGTCGTCTCCAGCATCGGAGCGGCGTATGCCGGGAACGATTCGATCAGCGTGACCAGACTGGAGGGGCCGACGATATCGACGCCGCATTTGAAGGTGTCGGGCGTGAAGCTCAGCCCGACCAGGGTCGCATAGCCGCCGTAGCTGCCACCCATGATCGCGACCTGGTCCTTCGTGGTCACGCCCTGTTTCACCGCCCAGGCCACCGCATCGATCAAGTCGTCGTGCATCTTGCCGGCGAACTCGCCGTCGGCACGGTTGAGGAAATTCTTACCGAAGCCGGTGGAACCGCGATAGTTGACGTTGAGCACCGCATACCCGCGGTTGGCCAGCCACTGCGTAGTGCCGGCATAGCCGTAGGAATCGCGGGCCCAGGGGCCGCCGTGCACGTTCAACACCATCGGCACCGCTCGCTCGGGCTTGCCGTCGCCGTTGGTATCGGCCTGCGGCGGCAGGGTCAGGTAGCTCACCAAGGTCAGGCCGTCGCGCGAGCGGATTTCCCGTGGCCACATCGGCGCCAGCGGCAGGCCTTCCATCTTCGGCCGCGACGAAAACAACTTGGTCAGCTTGCCCGGGCGACCGTGCTCGCCGCGATCGTAGCGGTAATACACACTCGGCGTTTCCGGCGCCGAATACAGGACGATCCAACTGCGATTGTCCAGCGTCTGCGATTGCACCGAGACCTCACCGGGGCCGATTGTCTTCAACGCCGCCAGGTCGGCGGTCACCTGCGGATCGATCGCGGTCCACTCCTCGCGCAGGTAGTTGGCGCTCGCGGCCAATATCCGGCCGCTGCTGGGATCGGTCAGAACCCCGGCGATATCGGCTTTGGGGTTTTCCAGCAGCAGGCGGCGCTTGCCGTCGGGCCCCTGCGCGAACAGCGCGCCGGTATCGCGGCCGCGCGAATCCAGCCAGTACAAGGTTTGGCCGTCGGCGGTATAGCCCAGGGTTCGGGTCGTCAGACCGTCCTCGACAGGGATGCGGTCCCAAGGACTCCATTGCCCGCTCTCGCCGAGAGCCAGTATCTCGCGGCTTCCGTCCGCAGCCGGCTTGTAGCCCAGGCGCACGCGATAGTCCTCGTCGGTGAGAAAGCCGCTGAAGCCGTCGTTTTTCTGCACCAATGTACGCTCGCCGCTGCTCAGCTCGACGCGATAGAGATCGTGGTACTTCGCATCGCGGTCGTTCATGCCGATCATCACCGACTCGGGATGGCGCGGACTGATGTTGCCGATACTGGCACGGGTCTTGGGATAGGGCGACAGATCGCGCTCGTTGCCGGTAACGATGTCCAACGCGAATACGTGATAGTTCTCATCGCCGCCGCTGTCGCGTACATACAGCAGCGTGCCGGGTTTGTATGCCCAGGTATACCCGGTGATGCCGCGGGCCTTGTCGTGGGTCGCGGGCTTGGCTTTGTCCAACTGGCCTGCAGGTGCGACCCACAGGTTGAGCACGCCATCCAATGGAGCGACCCAGCTCAGGTACTTTCCGTCGGGACTGATCGAGACGTTGGTGCGTTCAGGGTTGCTGAACAACAGATCACGCGAAATCAGCGCCGGAGCAGTGTCCGGCGTAGACGCAGGCACGACCTGCGCGGGTAAAAAGGCTAAGGCAGCGGTCAGGCCGGCAGAAAGCAAAGTGATCTTCATGAGCATCCTCGAACTATGGGGTCGCGTGAATCGACGGCAGAAAAGATGCCGTTCGCCATGTCGCCGTCTTTGCAAATCCCGAACGAACAGTTTGGCCAGTTCCAAGTTTCGTCGGGAGCAACGGGCAGCACTTCCAAGGATGCTCGAAGGGCGCAGTTGGTCGCAGGCACAGGATGCTCGAAGAGCGCCTTGGGTCGAAGGAAAGTGCGCTATTTATCGCACTCAGAAGAAAGATCCGCTCTCGAGGAACGGATCAACCTGTCTGCTTTCAATCGAATTCGGTGACGCTCAAGTTCAGCGTCATCGCGATCTCTTCAGAATGAGCCAAGGCTCATGTCCGCAGATAGCTGTTGGGGCCAGGGCCAGTCGCCCATGGATGCGGAGATGAACACGCAGAGGTCTCCGGACGGATCGAGCGTCGCGACCGGCCCTATGGAATACTTGCGCAGCTGCAGCCTGCCCCAAGTATCGAAGACCGTATCCCAGCGGTCGCCCTGGCGCACGCCGCTCGTATCCAGGAACGCGGTGAGCGGCATGACCAAGTACCAACTTCCATCGAGCGCCGGCTTCCAGCGCTCGTCGCGTAACTCATTGAGCCATGAAAAATTCAAGAACCTGTCCTAGCGCTTCGATGCCGTCGCAGCACTCGTTCGGAATGCAACGGCGCAATACTAGGAGTGCGCTCGATAGCGCAAAATTGGCAAAAGTCTTAGAAGGTCGGCCATCGCGCCCGCACTCCGAAACGTAAGGCCGAGGCCCGCGTACGACAGACATCCACCGGGTCGTCATCGGGCGGTGCATGNCCCCTGCCGTCACCAGCGAATCCGCACGCCCAGGTTGGCCTGGCGCTGCTTGACGTCACTGCCCTCCAGGCTTTCGCCGTAGGACAGCACGCCGAACACACTGACCGATTCGTTCAACTCGGCTTCCACGCCGACGTCGACGGTCGCCATCAGGCCCAGCTCGTGGTTCGGAAACGCTTGCGGTTGCGT
>NZ_JBQEOE010000008.1:0-16664 GCF_052045105.1 Lysobacter sp. 22409
GTAACCAAAGAAAAGGGCTCTCCTTGCAAGGGCACAGGCCACGAGTGCGATGCCGGCGCCGGGATTTTTCGATAAGACGTCCCTGTCTTATCGAAAAACGGCGCACGTCCTGTGCTCCGCCCTCCGGGTCTCCACTTGACCGGCAAAGCGCCAAAGCAGATCAAAATCACGGCCACGGCCACGGCCACGGCCACGGCCACGGCCACGGCTACGGCTACGACGCTCAGTCTTGCCGATGTTGGCGGCTTCGCATTCGGCTTTGGCGAGCAGTGTCGAAGAACCGAACAGCACGATTGGCGTACGCGCTTTCGTGGCGCCTGGACTGCGGTCCAGGCAATTCTTACGGCTGCCGGAAAGTGGATGGGCAGCATCTGCAACCCGGCCTATACCGACTTTGGGCGGATGTCGCCGGCAACATAAGCGCGTTAGACTTCGGCCGGGTCACCCATCAGCGATTCGCGCGTCGAGCCACATGTGCCCGGCGACGCCTCGGGATCGCAAGGAGAAGCACGATGAAGTTCACAATCACCGGCAAGGTCCGCCGCTAAGTCGGCGCTTGCGGTACCGGGCGATGCCCGGGCCGCCTCTGGCTGAACGACCGCCGTTCCGGGCCTTCATGGCCCTGGATCGCTCGCGTTCGTCCGCCGCCTAACTCCCGTCATCCGATCCGGCGCATCGGCGCCGCTCGTCCTCGCATCGCTGTTTCCGCGCCTGTCTCGGCTCGGAGAACGCGGCGCGCACGGGAGTCTTTCCAAGTTCAAACAAGGCTCAACGCCATGATGATTTTTCGTTGGTTCGAATCGTTGATCGACCCGTTCCGGCCGGCGCCGGAGACGATGCCGCCGAGCACCGTCACCGGGTTCTACCGGCATTTCATAAAACAGGCCTGGCCGGTGTTCGCAGTGCTGACGGTGGTCGGCTTCCTGGTCGCGATCGTCGAGGTCGCGATGTTCGACTACCTCGGTCGCGTCATCGACCTGGTCAACACCACGCCGAGCAAGGACCTGTTCGCGCAGCACGGCGGTGAGTTGCTGTGGATGGCCGTGGTAATGCTGTTGGCGCGGCCGCTGTTCCTCGGCTTGCACGATTTGCTGCTCAATCAGACCGTGCACCCGAGCATGACGAACCTGGTGCGTTGGCAGACCCACCGTTACATGCTCAAGCAAAGCCTCAGCTTCTTCCAGAACGACTTTGCCGGCCGTGTCGCGAATCGGATCATGCAGACCGGCCCGTCCTTGCGCGAGTCCACGACCCAGGCGTTCGACGCGATCTGGTACGTGATCGTGTACTCGGCGTCGGCGATCTACTTGTTCGCGCAGGCGGACGTTTGGCTGGTGTTGCCGTTGGCGGTGTGGATCGTGGCGTACATCGGTCTGCTGCGTTACTTCGTGCCTCGGGTGAAGCTGCGTTCGTGGCGGGCGTCGGATGCGCGTTCCAAGTTGATGGGGCGCATCGTCGACGGCTACTCGAACATCGCCACGCTCAAGCTGTTCGCACACTCGCGGCGCGAAGAGGAATACGTGGCCGAAGCGATGATCGAGCAGACCCAGCGGTCACGCGACATGACTCGCATGACCACGCTGATGGGCGTGAGCATCACCACACTCAACGGTCTGCTGATCGTCGGCACCACCGGTCTGGCCCTGTGGCTGTGGCACCAAGGCGCGATCACGGTCGGTGCGATCGCTTTGGCGACCGGCCTGGTGATCCGCATCCATAACATGTCGGGCTGGATCATGTGGACGATCAACGGCATCTTCGAAGACATCGGCACGGTGCAGGACGGCATCGAGACGATCTCGCGGCCGCTGACCGTGGTCGATCGCAGCGACGCCAAAGCGCTGCAGGTCAGCGACGGCAGCGTGCGATTCGAGAACGTGCACTTCCACTACGGACAGAACAGCGGTTTGATCGCCGACCTGGACCTGACGGTGAAGCCGGGCGAGAAGATCGGCCTGGTCGGGCCGTCGGGCGCGGGCAAGTCGACGTTGATGAATATCCTGCTGCGTCTGTACGACCTCGAAGGCGGCCGCATCCTGATCGATGGCCAGGACATCGCCGGCGTGACCCAGGAAAGCCTGCGTTCGCAGATCGGCGTGGTCACCCAGGACACCTCGCTGCTGCATCGTTCGATTCGCGACAACCTGCTGTACGGCCGTCCCGATGCGAGCGAAGCGGAGATGGCCGAGGCGGCGAGTCAGGCACGTGCGGACGAGTTCATTCCTCGCTTGGTCGATGGCGAGGGGCGGGTCGGTTACGAAGCCTTGGTCGGCGAACGCGGCGTCAAACTGTCGGGCGGTCAACGGCAGCGGATCGCGATCGCGCGCGTGCTGCTCAAGAACGCGCCGATCCTGATTCTCGATGAGGCGACTTCGGCGCTGGATTCCGAGGCCGAAGCGGCGATCCAGGACAGTCTGGACACCTTGATGACCGGCAAGACGGTGATAGCGATCGCCCATCGTTTGTCGACGATCGCGCGGATGGATCGGTTGGTGGTGATGGACAAGGGCCGCATCATCGAGACCGGTACGCATGAGGAACTGATTGCCCGCGACGGGTTGTATGCGCGCCTGTGGAAGCGGCAGACCGGCGGGTTCGTCGCGGTCGATTGATGATTGAGGTAAGAGGAGGCGCCCTCACCCCAAACCCTCTCCCGCTCGCGGGAGAGGGGCTGTCTTCGGCTGTACCTGCGCATTCGAGGCTTACGACGCACCCATGAACGTTCTAGCCGTTAGAACAACGATCCGGTGGTGCCTCGCCCGTCGTCGTCGCTCTGCTCGCGTGGTTTGCGGCCCCAGCCACCGACGCCGGAAGAGCGGTGCATCGGCGACGGGCCTGGCGGCGGCAAAGGTTTGCCGGGGTTTTCGCGCGCTTCGCGATGGGCGTGCTCGGCCATGACGTTGAACTCGCGCAGCCGTCGCAACCACAGCTCGTTCATGCTCGGATCGGGCACCAGGGCCGTGGCGCCGAGGTCGGCTTCGGCGGATTCTTCGGGAATATGGCTGAAGGGGATGCGCATCGGCGCCGCGCCCTGGGCGAGTGCGTCCTGCATCGCGCCGAAATACAGGCGGTTATTGCCGTAGCGCTGATTGACTTGATCGAGCACGCGGGTCAGCGCCTGCCTGCGTCCGCGTTCGACGAACAGCGAGCCGCTGTCGGCGGCGTTGGGTTGCAGGTCGATCAAGGACACCGCGACCGACAAAGGCGGGAAACGCTTGACGTTCCACCGCCCGCTGGCGGCGCCGCGCATCAGCGGTTCCAGCGCCTCGGCCATGAGTTGCAGCAGGGTCGGGGTGTCGTCGAGCGCAGCGAACGACAGATTGCGGCTGAAGCGTTGTTCCTTGCCGGCGAAGCGCACGTGCAGGCTCATCCCACGCGCCTGGCAACGCTCGCCGCGCATCCGCATCGCCGCCTTGGCGAGCAGTTTGAACAGCACCGAGCGCATGCTGTCGGCGCTGCGCATCTGCGGGTCGAGCACGTGCGAATGGCCGACCGAACCGACCGCCTTGCGTTGCCGCGACGTCGGTTCGATGCCGCGCAACTGCGCCCAGAAACGTTCGCCTTCGACCCCGCCCCAGACCGCACGCAAATGTTCGCGCGGTGCGGCGGTCAGTTGTTCGACGGTGTCGATGCCGGCATCGCGCAGGCGCTGCAGCATCGACGGGCCGACACCGCACAGATCCTGCAGTTCCAGCCCGTGCAGCGCCTGCGGCAGATCGCCCAGCTCGACCACGGTCAGGCCGTCGACCTTCTGCATGTCGGAGGCGGTCTTGGCGAGGAAGGTGTTCGGGGCGATGCCGATCGAGCAGCGGATCGCCGGAGCGAGCCCGCGATCGATCAAGGTCTGCTTGATCCGGTGGGCGATCGCGATGGCGTTGTCGCGTTGGCGTTCGCGGCCGATCAGGCGGCAGGCGACTTCGTCGATCGACAGCGGTTCGCCGTCGATCGGAATGCAATCCTGGATCGCCGCGATCAAACGGTGATGCAGATCGACGTAGCGCGCCGGGCGCGCTTCGACGATGGCGATATCGGGGCAGCGCGCCATCGCTTCGTGCACCGGCGTGCCGGTCTTGATGCCGTGGACCTTGGCCTCGCGGCTGGCGGCGATGCAGCAGGTGGTGGCCGCCAATACCGGCACCACGCCGACCGGACGGCCGCGCAATTCCTCGCGGTCGAATTGCTCGACCGAGGCGAAGTAGGAATTGAAGTCGACGAACAGGCAGCGCAGGGTCATGGCGGCGGGCCGGCATGGGGGCGGTATTGCGCCGCGCAAGCGACCGCCCGGGATGCGCCGGGCGGGCGGTGCGGACGACCTGCCGATTCTGGCGGCAGGTCGTCTCGTCTGCTGAGAGACGTTCTAAATCAGTGATTTACATAACGATCGGCGGCTCGCCGCCGACGATGACGATGTCGGCCGGGCGGCGCGCGAACAGGCCGACGCTGACCACGCCCGGGATCTGGTTGATCGCCGATTCCATCGCCACCGGGTCGGTGATCGCCAGGCCGTGGATGTCGAGGATGAGGTTGCCGTTGTCGGTGACCACGCCGGCGCCGTTGGCATCCTGACGCCACACCGGCTGGCCGCGGGTCATCGCCAGGATCTCGCGCGCGACCAGGCTGCGTGCCATCGGCACGACCTCGACCGGCAGCGGGAACTTGCCGAGCACGTCGACGCGCTTGGCCGGATCGACGATGCAGACGAACTTCGCGCTGGCCTCGGCGATGATCTTCTCGCGGGTGAGCGCGGCGCCGCCGCCCTTGATCAGGCGTTTGTGCGGATCGCATTCGTCGGCGCCGTCGACGTACAACGACAGCGGGCCGGTCGCGTTGAGGTCGAGCACTTCGATGCCGAGCGCCTGCAGGCGCGCGGTGCTCTGTTCGGAGCTCGACACCGCGCCCTTGATGCGCTCCTTGTGCCGGCCCAGGGCCTCGATGAAAAAGGCGACGGTGGAACCGGTGCCTACGCCGACGATCATGCCGTCTTCGATGTAGTCGATGGCTTTTTCGCCGGCCAGGCGTTTGGCTTCAGTCATTGGGGTGGGAATCGGGAATGGGAAATAGGGAATCGGATAAGCAAGCAGTGCGAGGAGTCTGGGAGGAGCGAGGGACGCTTTTACGATTCCCTATTCTCCATTCCCGATTCCCGTTATTCCATCGACAACAACACCTTCCACTGCGCCGCCGTCACCGGCAGCACCGAGAGGCGGTTGCCGCGGCGGGTCAGGGCGAAGTCCTCGCCGAGGTCGTCGGCGCGGGCCTTGATCTCGTCGAGCGGGATGACCCGCTCGAACTTGCGTTCGAAGGCGACGTCGACCAGCAGCCAGCGCGGGTCTTCGCGCGAGCTCTTGCCGTCGTAGTAGTCGGACTTGGCGTCGAACTGGGTCGGGTCCGGATAGGCTTCGCTCGCGATCGTGGCGAGGCCGGCAATGCCGGGCACGGCGGTGTTGGAGTGATAGAACAACACGCCATCGCCGACCTTCATGCCGTCGCGCATGAAATTGCGCGCCTGATAATTGCGCACGCCGTTCCAGGGTTCGGTACGGACGCGTTGCAGATCGTCGATGGAAAACGTGTCCGGTTCGGACTTCATCAGCCAGTAGCGGCGGCGTGCGGTCATGCGGTGCTCAACGGTCAGACGAACAGGGGGGAACGGCAGTCCAGAGTCTGGACTTCCGTACAAACCGCATCGAGCGCTACGTCCCAATCGGCGTTGTCGAGCGCATCGATGCGTTGCAGTTCGAACGCGGCGCCGGCCAGCCACGGCGGAGCCGGGCTGCGTTGACGGAACGCGAAGCTGCGATCGTACCAGCCGCCTCCCATGCCGAGCCGGTGGCCGCGCGGGTCGAAGCCGACCAGCGGCAGCACGACCAGACTCATCTGTTCAGGCTCGAGCAGCGAGCTGGGACTGACGTCAGGCTCGGGGATGCCGAAGCGGTTGCCGACCAGGGCATCGCCCGGGCGCCACGGGGCGAAGCGCAGGCGTTGGTCTTCGTGCAGCACCGGCAGGCAGTACACACAGCCCGGCGGCAGGCGCAGCTGCCAGGCATGCAGGGCGATTTCGCCGTCCATGGCCCAATAACCGGCGACATAGCCGGTGGCGGGCGCGAACGGCAGCGCCAACAGGCGGGCGGCCAGGGATTCGGCGGCGGCGATGCGCGCGGGGGCGGCGAGATTGCGGCGTTGCGCGCGCAGTTCGCGGCGCAGCGTCGTACGGTCAACCGTCATTCGGCGCGGGGTCCTGGGGGAAAACGGAAGCGCGGGCGCTCCGGACAAGGCAACGGGCGCGAATCACTTTCGTGACGTCGCGCCCGTTCCGGGATGAGTAGTCCTCCGCCAATGTCGATGCGTGCGAAACGACCTTGAACCCGGGGTTCAAGTGGGAACGCTTGGGGATCTTCGGGCTTCCCGCTGCGAGGCGGACTTGCACTCCGGATTCCCGTTGCGCCCCCGTGGTCGTAATTAAGGGACAAGGCGAATGTTTGCGCACGCCGTCGAGCACAGCAGAGGACGTGCGCGAAGTATAGCGCGCGCATCGCTCGCAGCGGGCCCGCTCGTCGGCGACGCTGCGTTGCGGTTCATGCGCTTGATCGATCCGCGAGCGCGGATGAACGGGGCTGGATGAGACAAACGCCAAGCGGCAACGCCCGATGCGACAATGCTCGAAGTCACAAAAAACCGCTTGCGCCAAGGCTTGCGGCGAAGGGCGAGCCGCCCAGATTCAGCGGATCAGCGGATCGCGGCGTCGAACAGGCTGTCGAGCTTGCGATGCAGTTCGTCGAGGGTGCGCGAGATTTCGCGGTCGCGATGGTCGCCGTCGCCGCGCAGCTGTTGCAGTTCGTGGGCGAAGTTGAGCGCGGCGAGCACGGCGACGCGGTCGAGCGCGGCCATGCGGTTGCTGCCGCGGATCTCGCGCATCTTGCTGTCGAGCATGCGCGCGGCGGCGAGCAGGTCGTCGCGTTCGGACGGTTCGCAGCCGACGGTGTATTCGCGGTCGAGCAGGCGGATGCTGACGGCTTCGCTGGTCGTGCTCATCGGTTCGGATTCACGTGTGCTGCTCCAGCGACTTCAGTCGCGCGATCATGGCCTCGACGCGGGTGCGGGCCTGCTCGTTCTTGGCCAGCAGCGCCGAGCGCTCGCCGACCAGTTGTTCCTGCTGTTGACGCAGGCTGCGGTTCTCTTCGCTGAGACGACGCACGCGATCGCCGAGTTCGTCGACGCGGGTCAGCAGCGACTGCAATTCGGTGATGAGTTCGGTGCGATCCATCCCGGCACGATGGCAGGCCGGGGCGGGGGCGGTCAAGGCGCTACCGGGAATCGGCAATCGCGAGTCGGGAATCGGTCAGGCGTCGGGTCGATGGCGGCTCTGGGGGCGGGGTGAGGGCCTGCCGGGCGACGGCAGCGCGGAGGGCGGTGCAGCGCGGTCGCGGCCTGCGCCGCCACTGCCCCCATTGGCCAGGAAGCCCGCTCTTGCGCTCCCGATCCCCGACTTCCGATTGCCGATTCCCGATTCCCGGCCGTCTCAGCGCGCCGCGCGCACGCTCAGCGGCGGCTGCCATTGCTGGATGAAGGCCAGGCAGTCGTCGGCTTCGAGCGGCCGGGCCAGCCAATAGCCCTGGATCTCGTCGCAGCCGTGGGCGAGCAGGAACTCCATCTGCTCTTCCAGCTCCACGCCCTCGGCGACCACGTTCAGGCCCAGCGAGTGAGCCATGGTGATGACCGTGCTGGTGATCGCCTCGTCGTCGGGGTCGCGGGTCAGGTCGCCGATGAATTCCTTGTCGATCTTCAGGGTATTGATCGGCAGGCGCTTGAGGTAGGCGAGCGAGGAGTAGCCGGTGCCGAAGTCGTCGACCGCCAGGGCCACGCCGAGTTCGCGCAGTGCCTGCATGGTGTTGGAGGTGTGCGCGGCGTTGGCCATGATCACGCTTTCGGTCAGTTCCAGCTCGAGCCGCCACGGCGGGATGCCGCTTTCGCTGAGGGCGCGCGCGACCATCTTGGGCAGGTCGCCGCGCAACAGCTGGATCGCCGAGACGTTGACCGAGATCGACAGCTGGTCGAGCCCTTGCTGGCGCCATTGGCGCAGTCGGCTGCAGGCCTCGCGCATCGCCCATTCGCCGATTTCCAGGATCAGGCCGCTTTCCTCGGCCAGCGGAATGAACTGCGAGGGCGGGATGTTGCCGTACTCGGCGCTGTTCCAGCGCAGCAGCGCCTCGACCCCGGTGATGCGCGCTTCCGGCAGCGACAGGCGCGGTTGGAACACGAGACGCAGCTCGTTGCGGTCCAGGACCTTGCGCAAGGCCGCCGAGATCGTCGCGCGTTGGCGGATCTCGATGTCCATCGCCTCGGTGTAGCGCATGAAGGTGCGCCGGCCGGCGGCCTTGGCCTGGTACATCGCGGTGTCGGCGTGCTTGAGCAGGTCGGTCGGGACCTGGGCATGGTCCGGATAGAGGCTGATGCCGATCGACGGCGAGATCGCGACGTCGTGGCGTTCGTCGAAATCCAGCGGCGCCTCGAAGGCCTTGATCAGGCGGCGGGCGACGTCTTCGGCCTGCTCCGGCGTTTCCAGGTTCTCCAGCACGACGGTGAATTCGTCGCCGCCCAGGCGGGCGACGGTGTGCTCGGCGCCGACGGTTTCCTGCAGGCGCACCGCGGCGGCGCGCAGGATACGGTCGCCGGCGGCGTGGCCGAGCGAGTCGTTGATGTCCTTGAAGCGGTCCAGGTCGAGGAACAGCAAGGCGATGCGATGGCCGTGGCGGCGCGCCCGCACGATCGCCCGCGACAGCCGCTCCGACAGCAGGGTGCGGTTGGGCAAGCTGGTCAGGGTGTCGTAGTTGGCCAGGTAGCGCAGTTCCTGCTCGGCTCGCTTCTGGTCGGTGATGTCGGTCAGCACGGCGACGTAATGGCCGCGCTGGCCGCTGCTGTCGAGCACGATGCTGGCCTGCAGCCAGCACAGGAACTCGTTGCCGTCCTTGCGCTGCTGCCAGATCTCGCCGGACCAGCGGCCGCTACGCTGCAACTCGTCGCGCATGTCGCTGTAGAACTCGGGGTCGTGCTGGCGGCTGTCGAGCAGGCCGGTGGTCTGGCCGATCACTTCGTTCTCGGGGTAGCCGGTCATGCGCGAGAACGCGGGGTTGATCGAGACGAACACGAAGTCGCGGTCGAACACCGCCACCGCCTCGGCCATCGAGCGCAGCACCTCGCTGGAAATGCGCCGTTCGCGTTCGGCGCTGCGCACCGCGGTGACGTCGCGGCCGGTGCCGGCGACGCGCACCGGCAGGCCCTCGGCGTCGCGTTCGACGACCCGGCCGCGGGCCCGCACCCAACCCCACTCGCCCTTCGGCGTGCGCATGCGGTGTTCGGACAGGAACAGCGCGGCGTCGCCCTTGAGGTGCTTGCGCAGCAGTTCGGTGACGCGGCCGAGGTCGTCGGGATGGATCTCGTGGTCGTCGGCGATGTCGGCCTGCACGCCGATCTCCGGCGACTGCGGGTTGTGGTCGTCGACGCGCATGCGGTGCAGCTCGCGCCGCTTCAGGTCGTAGTCCCAGAACTGCTCGCCGGACGCCCACAGCGCCAGCTTGAGGCGTTCTTCGCGTTCTCGGATCTGGGCGAAGTAACCGCGTTCGCGCTGGCGGGCGACGTGCCAGCGCCAGCCGAAGCTCAGGGCCAGGCCGAGCGCGGCCAAGGCCGCCAGGGCGATCGCCAGCGGGTGCCGCCACAAAGGCGGCTCGACGTTGACCGGGATGCGCAGTTCCTGGGTATTCCAGACCCCGTCGCGGTTGGTCGATTGGGCGCGGAAGACGTAGCGGCCGGGCGGCAGGCGGGTGTAGGTGATGTCCTGGCGCGGGCCGTTGTCGATCCAGTCGCGGTCGAAACCGTCCATGCGGTAGCGATAGCGGATGCCGCTGTTCGGGCCGAAGTCGAGGGCGCCGATGCGCAGGCGCAGGATGCCGGCGTCGTTGGGAATCTCCAGCCGGGTCGACTGCCACAGCGTGCTCGAACCGGCGCTGGTGTCGGAACCGATCCAGGCCCCGAGCAAGCGCACCGGCGGGGTGTAGCGCGAGTCGGCGATGCGCGCCGGGTCGAACACGTTGAGGCCGCGCACGCCGCCGAAGGCGATGCGGCCGTCGGCGAGGATGTCGACCGCGCCGGCGTTGAATTCCAGGTCCTGCAGGCCGTCGGCCAAGCCGTAGCGGCGCACCAGCGAGGCGCCGCTGTCGAAGCGCAGGATGCCGGCGTCGGTGCCGAGCCAGAGGCGGCCGGCCGGGCGTTCGGCGATCGAGAACACCACCGGCACCGGGTGGTCGCCGAGCACTTCGGCCAGCGGGTGGTCGAAGCGGATGCGGCCGTCGCTGTGTTCGACCACCCGGCTCAGGCCGGCCTGGGTGCCGACCCAGATCGAGCCGTCGGCGGACTGGTGTACGGCGCGGACGAAGTTGCCCGGCAGGCTGTCGGCCTCGTCGGTGGCATGGCGGTAGTGGCGCAGGTAGCCGGTGGCCGGGTCGAGCAAGTCCAGGCCGTCGCCGGTGCCGAACCAGACCCGGCCCTTGGTGTCTTCGAGCACGGCGTTGACGCGCGGATGGCTCAGGCCCTTGGAATCGCCTTCGCGATAGGCGTAGCGGACCAGGGCGCCGGTCTCGGGCAGGTAGTGCAGGGCGCCGATGTCGTCGCTGCCGAGCCAGAGGCTGCCGTCGCGGGCGAAGGCCAGCGAACGCAGGGCGACGTCGCGGTAGCCGCGCAGGTCGATGCTCTCGACCCGGCGGGTGGCCGGGTCCAGGCGCAGCAAGCCCTGGCCGGTGGCGAGCCAGAGCCGGGTCGGCGGCAGCGAGGCCGGCGGGTTCGGGTTGTCGGCCTCGGGGCAGGGCTCGCGGGCGATCGCGGCGATGCGGCGGGCGCCGGCGTTGGCCGGCAGCAGCGCGGTCATGTCCTGGAAGCGGTCGGCGCCCAGGTCGTAGCGGCGCAGATGGCCGTTGTCGGTGCCGATCCAGATCGCGCCGAGGTCGTCCTGGGCCAGGCTGCGGATGCTGGCGTCGGAGGCGCCGGCGCCGGTGCGGTCCTCGTCTAGGTCGAGGACGTAGCTGAAGCGGGTGCCGCGCGGGTCGGCGACGGCGACGCCGCGGTATTGGCCGCCGGCCCAGAGCAGGCCGCCGTGGTCGATCATCAACGCTTCGATGGTGTCCTCGGGCAGGGTCGCCTCGACACCGGGCTCGGCGTGTACGCGCTGGGAGTGGCCGGTCTCGGGGTCGTGGCGGTACAGGCCGTTGCCGAAACCGGAGATCCAGATCCGCTGGTCCGGCGCTTCGATCAGGGCGCGCGCATCGCGCAGCGTCGCCAGGGCCTCGTCCTCGACCTTGACCAGGATGCCGGTGTGGCCGTCGAGCCGGTACAGGCCGTCGACGCCGCCGGCCCAAAGCCGGCCGCGCCGGTCGATCAACACGCTGCGCAGCACCTGGGCGGCGCCGATGCGTTCGATCTTGCCGCTCGGCAGGATCCGGTACAGGCCGGCCGCGCTGGCGAACCAGGCGGTGCCGTCGCGGGCGAGGGCGAGTTCCTGCCAGGGCGATTGCCGGCTTAGTTCGCCGGGCAGGGCCAGCAGCAGCTCGCGCGCGCCGCTGCGCGGGTCCATGCGCTCAAGGCCGGCCAGGGTGCCGATCAGCAGCGAGTCGCGCCATGGCAACAGCGAGACGATCTGGCGCCCGGCCTGCGAATCCGGCGGTTCGTAGCGGTGGATGGCGCCGCTGGCCAGGTCGAGCCGGGCCAGGTATTCGGAATGGGTGCCGATCCAGATCGCGCGCTGGCCGTCGAGGGCGAGCGCGGTGACGTAGCTGTCGGGCAGGCTGGCCGGATCGCGCGGGTCGTGCCGATAGGGCACGTAGCGCTGGCCGTCGTAGCGGTGCAGGCCGCCCTGGGTGCCGACCCAAATGAAGCCGTGCGCGTCCTGGGTGAAGGCGGTGACCGAGTTCTGGCTGAGCCCGAGCTCGCTGCCCAGGCGCGAGAAGTAGAAGTCGCGCGTGGCCGCATCGGCACGCTGGGGCAGCGCCGCCATGCACAGGAGCAGGGCGATCAGACCGGCAGTCAGCAGGGCGACAGGGGAAGAGGAACGCACGGACACCGTGGCGTGAAGCGCAACAGCCCGCAGTTTAGGCAGGCGCCCGTTGCGGCAACAAGCACTACGGACTCGAATCGCCAGACAGGACAGGATCCTGCGGGTTTCTTCACGCCGCCTGCATTCGCCCGGCATTGCTAAACTGCGGCAACCCTCACGACTTGATGCCTGTGGCCGCGATCGAACTGCCCCTGTTGTCCGATGTCGATGCCGAGAGCCGCACGCTCTCGCTCGGCGCTTCCGCTTCCGAACTGCACGGCGCCTTGTGCGGCTGGCTCGCCGGCGGCGGCGCCTCGGTGCGCGACTGGCCGGCGCGCGTGCTGGCCGACCCGACCGTCGCGACGCCGGCCGAGAACGGCGCGCTGGATCGCCTGCGCAGCGCCAGCGCCTCGCAGCTCGGCGATCGCAGCTTCGGTTTCGATCTGCTGCTGCCCGATAGCGAAGCGCCCTTGTCCGAGCGCAGCGGCGCCTTGTTCGACTGGTGCCGCGGTTTCCTCGGCGGTTTCGGCCTCGCCGCCGGCGAGGCCGCCTCGCTGTCGGAGGAAAGCCGCGAAGCGCTCGGCGATCTGGCCCGTCTGGCCGCGGCCTCGCCGCAGGACGACGGCGACGAGGACGACGAAGAAGCCTTGACCGAGATCGAGGAGTTCGTGCGCATCGTCGCGCTGTTGTTGCATGGCGACGTGGCGATGGCGGCGCAGCACCGCCACCGGTTGAACTGACATGAACGCCGCGTTGTCGATGCCGGCCAAGGCCTATGTGCGCCGGCGCAAGCAGTTGATGACGATGGCCGGCGACGACGCGATCGTGATCGTGCCGTCGGCCAACGAGCATATCCGCAGCCGCGATACCCACTACCCGTTCCGCCAGGACTCCGACCTCAGCTACCTGACCGGTTTCCCAGAACCCGAGTCGGTGCTGGTGCTGGTGCCGGGCCGCCGCCATGGCGAGACCTTGCTGTTTTGTCGCGAGCGCGACCGCGAACGCGAAGCCTGGGACGGGCCGCGCTACGGCCCGGAAGGCGCGGTCGAGGCCTTCGGTCTCGACGATGCCTATCCGATCGCCGACCTCGACGACATCCTGCCTGGCCTGCTCGAAGGGCGCTCGCGTGTGTATTACCACTTCGGCCGCGACGCCGAGTTCGATCTCAAGCTGATCGGCTGGCTCAACCGCGTGCGTGCGATGGTGCGCCAGGGCGCGCAGCCGCCGCACGAATTCCTCGAGCTGGGCCATCTGCTCGACGAGTTGCGTCTGTTCAAGGACCGCGACGAGGTGCGCTTCATGCAGCGCGCCGCCGACATCAGCGTGCTCGCCCACGAAGCGGCGATGCGCGCGGCGCGGCCCGGCGTGCGCGAGTACGAACTGCAAGCCGAAATCGAATGCGTGTTCCGCCGCCACGACGCCGAGCCCGCCTATGGCAGCATCGTCGGCGCCGGCAGCAATGCCTGCGTGCTGCACTATCGCGCCAACAGCGCGGCTTCGCAGGACGGCGACCTGGTCTTGGTCGACGCCGGCGCCGAGTACCGCGGTTACGCCGCCGACATCACCCGCACGTTTCCGGTCAACGGCCGTTTCAGCGCGCCGCAACGCGCCTTGCACGACCTGGTCGGTGCCGCTCAGGCCGCGGCCCTGGCGCAGGCGCGTCCCGGCGTGGCCTACGAGGCTGGGCACCTGGCCGCGGTCGAAACCCTGACCGAAGGCCTGCTGCAACTCGGCCTGCTCAAGGGCAAGCTGGAAAAGAACCTCGCCGAAGGCCATTACAAGCGCTTTTATCGGCACAAGACCGGGCACTGGCTGGGCATGGACGTGCACGACGTCGGCGAATACCGCCTCGACGGCGAGTCGCGCCTGCTCGAACCGGGCATGGTGTTCACCATCGAGCCCGGGCTGTACGTGTCGCCCGACGACAGCAGCGTCGACCCGAAATGGCGCGGCATCGGCATCCGCACCGAAGACGACGTGCTGATTACCAAGGACGGCCATCAGGTGCTGACCGACCGGCTCGCGCGCAGCGCCGACGAGATCGAGGCCTTGATGGGGCGGTGAGCGCTGTCGCCACGAATCTATCCCTGTAGGAGCGACGTAAGTCGCGACAAGGGACGCGCAGAGATGACGTGGCCACCGTCATTCGTCGAAGCGGCGCTCGCTCGCCAGGGTAGGAGCGGCGCGAGACGCGACCGCCATGTCCCAATGTCGCGTCGTCTTCGGGTGTGCCCCTGTAGGGGCGACGTGAGTCGCAACCGCGACCTCGCACTATCGCGTCGATTCTGGCCGCAGCCTGGTCAGGGTAGGAGCGGCGCAAGCCGCGACAACGTCGTGTCGGTCTCGCGACGCAATGCTCAAGCAGAATCAAGATCTGGATCAAACGCCAAAAGCTTCCGCCACTAAAGCGGCGGGTTACTTTCTTTTGTCATAAGCAACAAAAGTCCGTCTGGATTCCCTTCGGTCAAAGGTAACCAAAGAAGTTGCTTTGTTTTGAATCACCGGCCCGCACGATCGTTGCATCCGCGGGGCTCTACATACGGGACATCCCTGTCCGATGAAAAACGGCCCGCATCCTTGCGGGCCGCCCTCCGGGTCTTCTGTTGCCTTCGCTAGTGCCAAGTTGCGCACAGCAATAGCAGCCACAGCTGGCTGTCGCGTGTTTTCAGTGCATCAGCCGCCGCCATACGCGCGGCATCGCAGTCGAAACGCCGGACGTTTGGTCAGCGGGCCCGGTCTTACGCCGCCGGGCCCATGCGCTCCAGCACCAGCTCGACGAAACGGCTGAGCTTGGGCAATGGCTGGCGGTCGCGCGGGTACAGCAGATGCACCGGCCGCGGCGGCGGCAGCTGATCGGCGAACAGGGGCAGCAGCCGGCCCGCGGCGAGGTCGTCGGCCAGCAACACCTCGGGCTGCAGCAAGATGCCGCAGCCGGCCACCGCCGCGCGCCGCAGCGCCTCGCCGTTGTTGGAAGCGAAGCGCCCGCGCAGACGCAAGGGTTCGGCGGCGATGTGCTCGAAACGCCATCCGGCATCGTGATTCCACAGCAGATGGTTGAGGCAGCTGTGGCCGACCAACTCGCGCGGGTCGCTCGGCGTGCCGTGCCTGCTTAGATACTCGGGGGAAGCGCAGACGATCATCCGGTACGGCCGCAGGGGGCGTGCGACCAGATGATCCGAATCCGGCAGGGGCCCGATCCGGATCGCGACGTCGAAGGCCTCGGCGATGAGGTCGGACATGCGGTCGCTGAGCACCAGTTCGACCGCGACCTCGGGATGGCGTTGCAGGAATTCGGTGACCACCGTGGCGACTGCATTGCCGCCGAGCGTGACCGGGGCGGTGATGCGCAAGCGCCCGCTCGGCTGGCCGTCGTGACGCAGGCGTTCGGCGACCGACTCGGCGTGGCGGACCTGGTCGAGGATGCGCCGGCAGTCCTCGAGAAAGCTCTCGCCGACCTCGGTCAGGCGCTGCTTGCGCGTATCGCGCTGCAGCAGGCGTGCGCCGAGATGCGCTTCCAACTGGTGCACATGTTTGCCGACCATCACCGCCGACAGGTTCTGGGCCTGGGCCGCGGCGGCGAAACTGCCGGTGTCGGCGACCGCGACGAATACGGCCATGCTGCGCAGCTTGTCCAAGGGCTAACCCGCGGTTAGGGGAGCCCGAAATCCTAGCGCATTCACCGTCGATGCCGCGGCGAGCAGACTGGCCATCTGTCTCTCATCACGGAGTTCCCATGAAGATCCTCATCGTCGGCGCCAGCGGCACCCTCGGCCGTGCCGTGGCCGAACGCCTCGCCCCGCAGCACGAGATCCTGGCCGCCGGCCGCAGCAGCGCCGATTACCCGGTCGACATCACCGACGACGCCAGCGTCGAAGCCTTGTTCCGTCGTACCGGCAAGCTCGACGCCATCGTCTCCACCGCCGGCGTGCTGCACTTCGGTCCGCTCGAAACGATGCGCCCGGCCGACTTCGCGCTGGGCCTCAACGACAAACTGCTCGGCCAGGTGCGCCTGGCCCTGCTGGGCCAGCACCACCTCAACGACGGCGGTTCGATCACCCTGACCACCGGCATCGTCGCCGAAGAACCGATCCGTGCCGGCGCCAACGCCAGCGCCGTCAACAACGCCATCGAGGGCTTCGTGCGTGGCGCCGCCTTCGAATTGCAGCGCGGCCTGCGCATCAATGCCGTCAGCCCGAACGTATTGACGGAGTCGTGGGAGGCCTACGGCGCGTTCTTCCCCGGCTTCGAACCGGTCACCGCCGCGCGCGCGGCGCTGGCGTATCAGCGCAGCGTGGAGGGGATTCAGAGTGGGCGGGTGTTCAAGGTTTGGTGAGGGATGGGCGGTCGTGTGAGTTGCAAGGCCGATGAGGCATTTTGCGGTTGCAGTTCTCAGTTCTCAGTTCGCAATTCGCCGTTGCCGTTGCCGTTGCCGTTGCCGTAAAGATTCTGCTGTGGCTGTGGCTGTGGCTGTGGCTGTGGTTGTTGCTGTGCGCAGCCTTGCACTCGCGAAGGCAATCGAAGACCCGGAGGGCGGCCCGCATGGATGCGGGCCGTTTTTCATCGGGACAGGGATGTCCCGTATGAA
>NZ_JBQEOE010000008.1:16714-68147 GCF_052045105.1 Lysobacter sp. 22409
CTCCACTTGACCGGCAAAGCGCCAAAGCAGATCAAAATCACGGCCACGGCCACGGCCACGGCCACGGCCACGGCCACGGCCACGGCTACGGCTACGACGCTCAGTCTTGCCGATGTTGGCGGCCACATCGACGACCGGCTCGTGCATTTTCTTCAATTTCTGCGCCTTCTTCGATGTCCGCAACTGCGACTTCTACGCTCGCTTTTACTCGCAGGCGAAGCTATTTCGCGGCATGACGCTGTTCCGGGCGTCCGACGGATTCATCCGCCATTGCCGCCTGCGTTATTTTCGCGAGGACGGCATTCATACGACCGGTTCGTCGCACAGCGCGAGTCCGAATCCCTACCGCACCGTCGACGTGCGCATCGAGTCGACGCGCATCTACGCATGCGCCGGCTACCAGGTCTACTTCGGACCGCACACCGGCGGCATGTTCGTAAACGACCTGATCCTGATGCAGGCCGATCAGAATCCGGCGTTCTATATCGATTCCGACCCGGTGACCCAGGACGGGACGAATTTCTTCGTCGTCAACGTCAATATCGAAGGCGGCAATAGCGGCAGCCGCGGGATCGTCGTCAACAAGGGACAAGCGGTGCAGATCGTCGGCGGCTGGGTCGGCGGCATCCTCGGCAACGGTGCGGGGGTGGAGCTCGGCGCAGGCGCGAGTTCCTGTGAAATCAACGGGTTGAAGGCGGATTACTGCGGGCTGATCGTTAACGGTCCGGCCAATTCGATCAAGAATTGCGATATCACCGGAGACTTGACCAGCACCGTCAACGGCATCGTCCTCGGGCCGGGCGCGAGCGACACATTGATCACTGGGTGTCGGATCCGTCAGTTCACCGGCCCGGCGATCCTCATCCAGAAGCAGTCGGGTGGCCCGGCCCGTTGCGTCATCAGCGGTGTGACGCTCAAGGACGCGCCGGCCTCGCCTTATATCGAGGGGGCCGACTACCGGGAAGGCCCGTCGATTACCGGCATCCGTAGCGACGCCGCCGTTTACATGACGGCAGCTGCGCAGGTGCAACTCAACTACGGAGCAGAGTTCTATCAGGTGATCGGCGGGACGGCGATTCAGGACCTGGTACCGCGAAATCCGGGGCGGCGAGTGACCATTCAGGCCGGTTTAAACGGCGTAACCTTCACCGGCAACGGTGTATTGCAGCTCAAGGGTGGCGCCGCCAGCGTTACGGTGCCCGCTTATCGGACCATCGAATTCATGTCCGACGGCCTCAATTGGTTTGAATCGGGAGGCAATCGCTGATTCTGGTTCGTCTCCATAACGGTTGACCGATCCGAATCCTGCTGCGCACTTCCGGCAGGATTCGGATCACGGTCGCCTCCCGTCAACGGGCATCTACCGCCCGAAACGTCACCACCAGCACGTCCCGATGCGCTTCGAGCGTCGGGTCTTGCGGGGTCACGGCGGTTACGCCGTGGAAGACGCGGGCATCGTCGACCAGGGCGGCGTCGAGCGGGGCGGTCAGGGTGAAGCTGCCGAGCAGGCTGCCGTCGGCGCTGTGGATGGTGGTCGTGCCGCTGACGATGTTGTGGCGATCGATCAGCAGTACCAGCACGTAATCCACGCCGTCGCGGTGCACCCCTTCGGGCGTGGGCTGGCCTGCTTCATCGCTGCGGGCCTCGATGCGGAACTGATGCAGTTCGATGTGCCAGCCCGGTACCTGCGGCGCCAGCTGGCCGAAGAAGTCGCGGCAGAAACCGAGCACGGTCGCCAAGGTGGCGCCGTTGGCGACGTCGTCGCGTACCGGCTCGAACCAACGTTCGATGTCGCCCTGCAATGCGTTGTAATTCAGGCTTTGGTAGTGAGGCTGATGCGGCTGGCGCGCGATCGCGCCGTCGCGACCGGCGCGGAACACGGCGTGGCGGCGGCGGCGATGGCGGCCGACGCTGGCGAGGTAAGTATCCGGCGCCAGGTCGTTCCAACTGTCGGCGAACGCGGCCCAATCCTGCAGCGAACCGTGCCGCTGCAGATGCGTGCGCATGTCTTCGCCGGCGACGAAACGGAAGCCGTCGCGACGCAGGGCATCGGCGAAATCCTGGTGCTCGGAACTCGGTGCGGGGTTCATGCCTGACTCTTGAAGACGGAACGAACGAAGTCGAGACGAACGGTCAGACCGTCGCCAGCGCCGCTTGCGCCAGCAAGGCGATCACGCAACCGAAGCCGACGAACCAGACCAGGCTGCGCAGGGGCGGTTTGCGCAGCAGATAGAACAGGCCGTGCAATACGCGGCAGACGATGAAGACCAGCGAGAGCACGACGATGATGCCGGTATCGACGCCGGCCATCTGCGCGCCGAGCACGCCGGCCGCGAACGGTGCGAAGGCCTCGAAAGCGTTGAGGTGCGCGGCATACGCGGCATTGCTGCGCGGATTGTCCTGACGGCTCTGCCAGGCGCGGGGATCGCGGTTGTCGTAGCGCTGGCCGCTGCCCTTGGCGATCGCGACCCAGGCATAGGGCAACAACGCGGCGATCAACAGGCACCAATAAGCGATGGTCATGGACATGCGCGTTCCCTCATGGCCGCGGAACGCGGCCTGCAAAGCCTAGCGGAAAAAACGACGGCGCCCAGGGGCGCCGTCGTCTGATCGCTTTGCGGTCGCGGGCGACCGGCCGAACGTCCGGCCCGGCCACCCGGCGGCTTACTTGGCCGGAGCGGCCATCAACTTGTCGTGCGCCGCGCGGAAGGCATTGCCTTCGTACCAGTTGGGCCACTGCTCGTTGCCGGCCAGGACCTTGCCGACGCCGTACAGCGCATCGAGGTCCTGGACCACGCCGTCGAGCCTCCAGTTCGGGTCGAACTGGTCGGCGGGCTTGTGATAGCGGTGGTCGCGATAGTCGACCTGGGCCTTCTGTCCGGCTTCGGTACCGCCTTCGAGCAGATCGTCGCCGCCCTTGGCGTACAGCGCGGGCACGCCGGCCTTGGCGAAGTTGAAGTGATCGGAGCGGAAGTAGAAGCCGTCCTGCGGGGTGGCTTCGGCGTGCAGCACGCGACCCTGGCCGTCGGCGATGGTCTTGAGGATGTCCTCGAGCTCGGAGCTGCCGTAGCCGACCACGGTGAAGTCCTTGGCCTTGCCGATGATCGGCATGGCGTCGAGGTTGATCACCGCGACGGTCTTGTTGAGCGGGACGGTCGGATGGGCGACGTAGTACTTGGAACCGAGCAGGCCCGACTCTTCCAGCGTCACCGAGACGAACAGCAGCGAACGGTCCGGCGGCGGCGTCTGCTTGCTGAAGGCTTCGGCGATCTCAAGGATGCCGGCCACGCCGGAGGCGTTGTCGATCGCGCCGTTGTAGATCGTGTCGGTGCCGCCGGCCTTGCCGTCGCCGGCGCCGTGGCCTTCGTGGCCGCCTTCGCCGGTGTGGTTGCCGAGGTGATCCCAGTGCGCCATGTAGACGATGGCTTCGTCGGGACGCTTGGCGCCGTCGAGGCGCGCGATCACGTTGCGCGAGGACTTCTCGCTGATCTTGCTCTTCAGATCGACCGAGGCCTTGGCTTGCAGCGGGATCGCCTTGAAGCCGCGCTTGCCGGCTGCCTTGTAGAGCTCGTCGAGGTTCTGACCGAGATCGCCGAGCAGCTTGCGTGCGCTGTCGCCGGTGATCCAGCCCTGCACCGGCAGGCGCGGTTCCGGATCGTCCTTGGCCGGCAGGTCGAACTGCGCGCCGGACCAGGAATTCTTGACCACCTCCCAACCGTAGGAGGCGCCGGCATCGTCGTGGACGATCAGCGCGGCGGCGGCGCCCTGGCGGGCGGCTTCTTCGAACTTGTAGGTCCAGCGGCCGTAATAGGTCATGCGCCGGCCTTCGAACAAGGTCGCGTCCTGGCTGTGGAAGCCCGGGTCGTTGACCAGGATCACCACGGTCTTGCCCTTGACGTCGACGCCGGCGTAATCGTTCCACTTCTGCTCGGGCGCATTGACGCCGTAGCCGACGAAGACCAGGTCGCTGGCGTCGAGCTTGACCTCGGCCTGGCCGGTGCGGGTGCCGACGACCATGTCGCTGCCGAACTTGAGTTCGCGCGGCTGGCCCTTGACCTCGAGCTTGAGCGAGGTGGCCTCGTCGGCGGTGGTCTCGACCATCGGCACGGTCTGGAAATAGCTGTCGCCGTTGCCGGGCTTCAGGCCGAGGCGTTTGAACTGCGCTTCCAGGTACTGGACGGTCTTTTCTTCGCCGGCGCTGCCGGGCGCGCGGCCCTCGAATTCGTCGGAGGCCAGGACCTTGACGTGCTGGGCGAAGTCGGCGGCGTTGATCGCGCCGTCGAAGGCGTGATCGGCGGCGGTGCCGGGCGTCGCCGCCGGGGCATCGGCCGGAGCCTTCGCGTCCGGTGTTTCGGCCGGCTTGTTGCAGGCCGACAACACCAGAGCGGCGGCCACCAGCGAGGTGGCGGTGAGGAGCGGGGTACGGGACATCAGACCTCCAGGAGCGGCCGGTGGGCCGGGGGTGGGGGAGGTCCATTCTAGGGGCAACTTTGAGGTGGCGTTGTCCCGTGCGTGGCCACTGACGGGCGCGGTTCCCGCGCACGCACCCGGCCCGGCCCGTTCAGCGGGCCGGGCCGGGCGGATCGACGGCTTACTCGGCCGGCGGCTTGGGCGTGTTGTAGGCGATCGCGGTGGCGCCGCGGATCGCGCCGGTCTTGGCGGTGGCGTGCACGTACAGGGTGACTTCGCGTTCGAACACCAGCGGGCCGTCGACGCGCGCGTTCGGGCCGATCACCACGCGCGGGTTGCGCGGCTTGAGCTTGATGCCGATGCCGCTGGGCTTGACGTAGTGGATGCCGCCGCTGACGTGCGAGTCGACCCCGACGGTGACATCGCCGTTGACGGTTTCGATGCCGCCGGTCACGTCGGTGTCGACCAGGCCGATCGAGCCGTTGACGGTTTCGATGTCGCCGCGCACGGTGCCGCCGCGGTCGACGAAGATGCCGCCGTTGACCGTTTCCAGGCCGGCGCTGGCGGTGACGTTGCTGCCGACGCGGATACTGCCGTTGACGGTCTCCAGGCCGCCGGTCTGGCTGCGTGAGCCGACGCTGATGCTGCCGTTGACGGTTTCGGCGTCGGCGACGCGGGCGTTGTCGCCGATCTTGATGCTGCCGTTGACGGTTTCCAGCGTGCCTTGGCTTTCGCCGGAGCCGACGGTGATGCTGCCGTTGACCTTGCTGATGCCTTCGGCGGCGAACGCCAGCGGCGAGGACAGAGCGATCAGGACCGAGAGGCTGAGAGTGAGGCGGGGGCTCGTCATGGCGTGTTCCGTTGTTTGGTGGACAGGGACTGAGATGCGGGCAATGCGCAAACGGTTTACGTGCGGGTAAAGAAATCCTGCATCGGCCGCCGCCCGGCGTTGAGGATCAAGCACTTGCCGGCGCCGCTTCGAGCCGGGTCATGCCCGATCCGCCGCCGCGCGGCGGTTGCACGGGGCTTCATGCCCCGCTTCGCTACAATCGCAGGACCCGCCCGTGGCGGCCCCTGCCCCAAGTCATAGGAACTTCCGACGTGTCAGCGCCTTCCCGCCCCAAGCCCGTAGTGTTGTTGATCCTGGACGGTTGGGGCCATCGCGACGATCCCGCCGACAATGCCCTGGCCCAGGCGACCCTGCCGAACTGGCACGCCTTGCTTGCGAGCGAACCGCACACCCTGATCCACACCGAAGGCCGTCACGTCGGCCTGCCGGACGGGCAGATGGGCAATTCCGAAGTCGGCCACATGAATCTCGGCGCCGGCCGCATCGTCTACCAGGACCTGACCCGCGTCGATGCGGCGATCGAGGACGGCAGCTTCTACGCCAACGAAGAATTGCGCGCGGCCTGCGCCGCGGCCAAGGCGAACGGCGCCGCCCTGCACGTGATGGGCCTGCTCTCGCCGGGCGGCGTGCACAGCCACGAGCAGCACATCTTCGCCATGCTCGAACTGGCCCGTCGCGAAGGCGTGGCCCGGGTCGCCGTGCATGCCTTCCTCGACGGCCGCGACATGCCGCCGAAGTCGGCCGCACCGAGCCTGGAACGCCTGCAGCAGGTGTGCGAGAGGGTCGGCAATGCCCATATCGCTTCGATCAGCGGTCGCTACTACGCGATGGATCGCGATCAGCGCTGGGACCGGCAACTGCGCGCCTGGAACGCGATCGTCGACGCCGCCAGCGAGCATCGCGCCGCGAGCGCGCTCGCAGGCCTCGAGGCCGCTTATGCGCGCGGCGAGACCGACGAGTTCGTTGCTCCCACGGTGATCGGTACCGATGAAGCCGGCGCAAGCGCGGCGATGGCCGACGGCGACGCGGTCGTGTTCATGAATTTCCGCGCCGACCGCGCCCGTCAGCTGACCGCGGCCTTCGTCGATCCGGCGTTCGCCGGTTACGAGGCGCGCCGGCCGAAGCTGTCGCGCTTCGTCTGCCTGACCGAGTACGACGCCAAGTTGCCGGCGCCGGTCGCGTTCGGCCCGGACGATCTGCACAACACCCTCGGCGAACTGCTGGCCGCGGCCGGCCTCACCCAGTTGCGCATCGCCGAGACCGAAAAGTACGCGCACGTGACGTTCTTCTTCAGCGGCGGCCGCGAAGAACCGTATGCCGGCGAAAGCCGCATCCTGATCCCGAGCCCGAAGGTCGCGACCTACGATCTGCAGCCGGAAATGAGCTGCCCGGAGCTGACCGAGAAGCTGGTCGCATCGATCCGCTCCGGCGCCATCGACGTCGCGGTCTGCAACATCGCCAATCCCGACATGGTCGGCCACACCGGCGATCTCGGTGCGGCGATCAAGGCCGCCGAAGCGGTCGATCAGGCCATCGGCGCGGTCGCCGCGGCGGTACGCGAAGTCGGCGGTGCCCTGTTGATCACCGCCGACCACGGCAACCTGGAAATGATGCGCGACCCGGAAACCGGACAGCCGCACACCGCGCACACGGTCGGCCCGGTGCCGTTCGTGTATCTCGGCTCGCGCAAGACCGCGTTGCGCAGCGGTGGCGCCCTGCGCGACGTCGCCCCGACCATGCTCGACCTGCTCGGCTTGGCGCAACCGGCCGAAATGACCGGGCAGAGCCTGCTGGAGCGCTGATGCCCAATCTGCGCGCGTGGAGTTTGCCGGCACTGGCGACGCTCGCGTTCGCTGCGGCGTCGTTGCTCGTGCCTGCGTCGGCCGCGCTGGCGGCGGCGCAGAACAGCAGCCGCGAGACCGAACGCAAGCTCGAGAAAATCAAGACCGAGTTGAAGTCGGTCGCCGCCGAGCGTCGCCAACTCGAAGGCCAGCGCGGCGACGCTTCGCAGCGACTGCGCGCCGCCGACGAACAGGTCGGCCATTCCAACCGCGCCCTGCGCGAGACCGAAACGCGCCTGGCGCGCGAGCAGGCCGCATTGAAGGATCTGCAGACGCGTCGCGATGAGCTCAACGGCAAGCTCGGCTCGCAGCGCCAGGAGCTCGCGCGCCTGCTGCGCGCGGCCTATGCGCAGGGCAACGACGCGCCGTTGAAGTTGTTGTTGTCGCAGGACAAGGTCGCCGACAGCGGCCGCATCCTGACCTACCACGGCTACATCCAGCGCGACCGCGCACGCCGCATCGCCGAGCTCGGCACGCAACTGCGCGAACTCGATGCGATCGAGCGCGAGATCGTCGAGCGCCGCGTCACCCTCGACAGCACTCGCAAGCAGCAGCGCAGCCAGCTCGGCCAGCTCGAGAAGGATCGCAAGGCGCGTGCCGCGCTGGTCGCGCAGATCAACGAAAAATACGAAGACCGCAGCACCCGCGAGCGCGAGCTCGGCCGCGATGCGAAAGGTCTGGAGCAATTGCTGGCGAAATTGCGTGCCGCCGCCGCGCGCGCCGAGGCGCAACGCCGCGCCGCCGCCAAGGCCAAGGCCGAACGCGAAGCGCGCGAGGCGAAAGCCGCGGCCACCGCGGCGGCCTCGGGCAAGCCCGTGCGCACGACCACGCCGCGCAAACCGCCGGTCGCGGTCGCCAGTGCGCCGCCGCCGCAGGTCGGCGGCTTGGGCTGGCCGGTGTCGGGCGCCTTGCTGGCCGGGTTCGGCGGCACCATGCCCGATGGCCGCAGCAGCGAGGGCCTGTTGATCGGCGCCGCTGCCGGCAGCACGGTCAAGGCGGTCAGCGACGGCACCGTGGTCTATTCGGAGTGGATGACCGGTTACGGCCTGCTGCTGATCATCGACCACGGCAACGGCTACATGAGCCTGTACGCGAACAACGACGCCCTGCTCAAGGACGCCGGCGCCGCGGTCAGGAAAGGCGACGGCGTCGCCACGGTCGGCAGCTCCGGCGGGCATGGCCGCCCGGCCCTGTATTTCGAGCTGCGCCGCGGCGGCCAACCGGTCAATCCGAACACCTGGTTGCGACGCTGATCGCGCATTTAACAAAAGCTTGCAAACGCGCCGATTAACGTGCGCAGATAGCCGGTCGAACCCGGGCCGCCTGCCGCGGTCCAACCGGTACCTGTCTCGGAGCTTCGTGCATGCCCCTGCGTCATCCTTTGCGTAGTCTGCTTCCGCTCGCACTCGCGTTCGGCGCCGCTCCGGCCTTGTCGCAGGTAACGCCTGCGCAGCAACCACCGGTGCAGCAGGCGCCCGAGACACCGGCTTCCGACAAGCAAGCTCCCGACAAGCAGGCTTCCGACAAGCACGCCGCCGAACAACCGGCCGCGGACGAACCCGCGGCGCAGCCGCCGACGCCGGATGCAGCACCGGCCAAGGACCAGGCGGTCCCGCCGGCGCAGGCGCCGAGCAGGGATGCGCCGGCCAAGGACGCGTCCGGGCAGAAGGCGTCCGAGCCAACCCCGGCGCAGGACAAGCCCACCCAGGACAAGCCCACCCAGGACAAACCCGCCGACAAACCCGTCGCCGCCAAGGCCAAGAAGGGCGACGACGCCAGCGATTCGAAAGTGCCGATCGAGGAAATCCGCCGTTACGTCGCGGTCTACAACGCGGTCAAGCAGGCCTATGTCGAACCGGTCGACGACGCCAAGCTGATGCACTCGGCGATCCGCGGCCTGTTGTTCGATCTCGATCCGCACAGCGTCTATCTCGACAAGGTCGCCGCCGAGGATTTCGACGAGCAGTCGCGCGGCGCCTACGACGGCATCGGCGTGGAACTGCAGCGCCAGCCCGACGGCAGCCTGCGGGTGATCTCGCCGATTGACGACACGCCGGCCGCGCGCGCCGGCATCAAGGCCGGCGACCTGATCACCGCGATCGACGGCAAGCCGTTCAAGGTCGACGAGGGCGACAGCTCCGGCCCCTTGCGAGGCCCGGCCGGCAGCAAGGTCGTGCTGACCATCGTGCGCGAAGGCCGCGACAAACCGTTCGACGTCACCGTTGCGCGCGAGACCATCCGCGTCGCCAGCGTCAAAGGCCGCATGCTCGAACCCGGCTACGGCTATGTGCGGGTCAGCGCGTTCCAGGCCGACACCGCGGCCGATTTCGAGAGCCAGCTCGAGAAACTCAAGACCCAGGCCGGCGGCAAGCTGCGCGGCCTGGTGATCGACCTGCGCAGCAACCCGGGCGGGCTGCTGACCTCGGCGGTGCAGATCGCCGACGACTTGCTCGAGAAGGGCAAGATCGTCAGCACCCGCGGCCGCATCGCGATCAGCGACGCCGAGTTCGGCGCGACCCCCGGCGATCGTCTCGACGGCGCGCCCGTGGTGGTTTTGGTCGATGCCGGCTCGGCCAGCGCCTCGGAAGTGTTGGCAGGCGCCTTGCGCGACAACGGCCGTGCGCGCGTGGTCGGCAGCCGTACCTTCGGCAAGGGCTCGGTGCAGACCGTGCTGCCGCTCGACAACGGCGACTCGGTCAAGCTGACCACCGCGCGTTATTACACCCCGAGCGGCAAGTCGATCCAGGCCCTGGGCATCATCCCCGACGTGCTGCTGCGCGCGGCCAAGAGCGAAGACGACAAGCGCCCGAGCTACTACAGCGAGGCGACCTTGCCCGGCCACCTGCATGGCGACGAAGAGGACGCGCCCGGCACCAACGCCGGCGAAGTGCTCGAAGGCGATGCACCGATCGCTTCGGCCTTGGCCGAACTCAAGAAACCGGTCGCGACCGCGGCCGGCGCCGGCGTGCGTCGCTGACGCAGGCGTCGCCGATCGCGGTGCGGGCCAGGCCACGCACAAACGAAAAACCCGGCCGCTGGCCGGGTTCTTTTCTTGTATCGCTTCTCGTATCGCTGCAAACCGTTGCCGAGGTTCGCCGGCCCGCGCTCAGCGCGGTTTGGCCGGCAGCGGGAACGGCGTCACCACTTTCTCGCCGGTAGTGGCGTCGCGGATCGCCGACTGGCCTTTGCGCTCGACTTCCTCGATCCGCACGATGCTCTGCATCGGCAGGTGCAGCACGCGGGTGCTGCCGAATTCATCGCGCAGACGCTCCTCGGTCGGGTCGACCACCAAGCCTTCGTGCAGATCGAAGACCAACTCGCTGACCTCGGTGAACCCCCACAGATTGCCCGAGGCGATCTTGCGCGCGTACAGCTCGTAGATCTTGCCGGCGTTGAGGAAGGTGACTTTGTAGAGGGTGGCCATTGTGGAGCCGGGAATCGGGAATGGGGATTCGGGAATCGTAGGAGCGGTAATGCAATTGCCTGTGGTTAGCGTGGGGCCGGCGGGCTGCGATTCAAGAGTGATCGAGGACCGCAGGACGGGAATGGGGAATCGAGAATCGTAAGAGCGGCGACGGCGTTGCCGGTGCCATCGTAGGTCGGCCGTAGGGCTCTGTTTTTACGAATCCCGAATCCCCATTCCCGATTCCCGGCTCCTGATCAATAGCCCCGCTTGCGCCGCAGCCGCCGCGCGATGCCGGCGCGCGCGATCAAGGCGAACGCGCCGCCGAAGGCGAAACCGGCCAGATGCGCCGACCAGGCCACCGCGCCGAAGGCCGGGCCGATGAAGGTGAAGACCACCTGCAGCAGAGCCCAGACCCCGATCAGCAACGGCGCCGGGACTTTGACGAACTGCAGGAACAGGCCCAGCGGCACCACCACCCCGAGTTTGGCGTTCGGGAACAGGGCCAGGTAGGCGCCGATCAGGGCCGAGACCGCGCCGCTGGCGCCGATGATCAGCCGGTCGGGGGTGCCGATGGCGATCACTGCGGCCAGGTTGGCGACCGCGCCGCCGAACAGGAACAAGGCCAGCAGCCGCCACGGCCCCATGGCGCGTTCGGCCGGCAGCCCGAAGATCAGCAGGAACACCAGGTTGCCGAGCAGGTGGGCCCAGTCGGCATGCAGGAACAGGGCGCTGAACAGGCGCAGCGCGCTGCCGTCGCGGATCGCTTCCCACCAGGCCAGCGGGCTCGACAGGCCGCCCGACAGCGCCCCCCATTCGAGCATGAGCCGGCGTTGCTCCGGGTCCGGCAACACCACCGCCGAGACGATGAAGCACAGCCAGAGCAGGGCGAACAGCAACGGGGTCGCCCAGCGCAACCGGGTCCGCTCACGCGAGGGAATGGCGACGAACATGGCCTCAGCTCCGTCCGTCGGGCACGGCCGGGCCGGCTCCCGGAAGGGGGGCGAATGGCGGAAACGTCCGTGGGGCGTGGCTTTGCGACATCGGTACGGTACGGGTTTGCGGCCTTGGGCGTATTGTTAGCGTTCGGTTAATGGCCGCGCTATAGTGCATACGGCGTCGTACGTCGGGAGGGGTTTCCGGCGGAACCGGGCCTAACCCGCGGCACCGTGTATACGGCCGTGTTAGACAAAAAATACTCCAACGGAGACTACACGCATGCAACCCTCACAACGCATCTCTCGCCTGACCGCACTCGCGCTCGGCATCGCCGGCGTCATCAGTGTCGGTTCGGCCGGTGCGACCGGCTTCCAGATCCGCGAAAACAGCATCCGCAACCAGGGCCGCAGCTTCGCCGGTAGCGGCGTGGCCAAGAACGACGCCGCCGTCGTATCGAACAACCCGGCGGCGATGGTCAACGTGGACTCCACCACGATCCGCAGCGACATCACCATCATCGACCTGACCGCCAAGTTCACCGGCGGCGGTTCGGCCGCAGCCGGCAGCCCGCTGGCGCGTCCGCTCACCGGCGGCAACGGTGGCGACCCGGGCGACGCGACGCCGGTTCCGGCGCTGTCGCTGGTGGTGCCGCTGACCGGTTCGTTCGAGAAGCTGACCCTCGGCGCCAGCCTCAGCGCGCCGTTCGGCCTGAAGACCGAATACGACAAGGACTGGGTCGGCCGTTACAACGCCGTCGAGTCCGAAGTGAAGACCATCGACCTGACCTTCTCGGCCGCGGTCGCCCTGACCGACCGCTTCTCGGTCGGTGCCGGCCTGATCTACGAACGCGCCGAAGCCACCCTGACCAACGCCGTCGATTTCGGCTCGGCGATCTGCCGCGTCAGCGTCGCCGCCTGCGTGACCCCGAACCCGGTCGCCGCACCGTTCGGTCCGCAGAAGAACGACGGTTTCGCCAAGGTCAAGGGCGACGACTACGGCATCGGCTGGCTGGTGGGCTTCCACTTCCGTCCGACCGACAAGTTCTCGATCGGTTACTCGCACCGTTCGGAAATCGATCATGAGCTGGAAGGAACGATCGACTTCACCAAGCCGGGCAATGTCTCCGCGCTGTTCGCCGCGCGCGGCATCACCCAGTACAACAGCGGTCCGGGCGGCGCCAAGCTGACCACGCCGAGCGTGGACACGCTGAGCCTGCAGTACGAGTTCACCGATCAGTTCCGCATGATGGCCGACATCCAGGCCACCGATTGGCATTCGCTGCAGTCGGTCGACATCGTCCGCGCCAACGGCACGCCGGTCACCAGCGAAGCCTTCGGCTGGGAAGACACGATGATGTATGCGCTCGGCGCCGAGTACGACCTCAGCGATTCGCTGACCCTGCGCGGCGGCGTCGCGATCGACGAAACCCCGACCAACGATCACGCCCGCACCCCGCGTCTGCCCGACAACGATCGCAACCTGTATTCGATCGGCCTGACCTGGAACGCCAACGAGCACCTGAGCGTGGATGCGGCCTATACCCGCATCACCATCGACAGCCCGACCATCAACACGGTCTCCAGCAGCGGTTCGACCCTGCAGGGTTCGTACAAGGGCCACGCCGATCTGTTCGGCCTCGCCGCTCAGTACAAGTTCTGATCGAGGCGTCATCGCAGTAAACCAAAGCCCCGCTTCGGCGGGGCTTTTTTTCGCCTGCGGTTTTCGCTTCCGGTTCGGCCAGCGCTGGAATCCGGCCTGCCAGGATCGGGCGCCTATGCGAAAATCCCTGCGCATACCGTCGCCGAGAGCCGGGGACGGCTTTGCGGCACTCGCCGCGCCTCCAAGCTCCGCCGCAGGCCGCGGCACAGGACGCCTCATTGAGCGCTGACGTCTCTACCGATTCCCTCCGCATCCTCGTCGATACGCTGCTGTGCGGGCGTGCCCGGCCTTATACGCGGCCCGGCAGCCTGAGCGCGATCGCCAAGACGTCGCTCGCGGGTCGTGTGCGCATCGGCGAGTCGGGCCTCGAAGGCGACGAGCAGGGCGACCGGCGCGTCCATGGCGGCCCCGACAAGGCTGTGCATCACTATCCCTACGATCATTACCGCGCCTGGCGCGAGGAACTCGGCCCGCATGCGCTGCTGGACCGCCCCGGTGCGTTCGGCGAGAACCTCAGCAGCAGCGGCCTGACCGAGGCCGAGGTCTGTCTCGGCGATCGGTTTCGTTGCGGCTCGGCGTTGCTGGAAGTCAGTCAGGCGCGCCAGCCGTGCTGGAAACTCAACGACCGTTTCGCGATCGCCGACATGGCGCGACGAGTGCAGGCCAGCGGCCGCACCGGCTGGTATTACCGCGTGCTCGAAGCCGGCGAGGTCGAGGCCGGCGACGCGCTGCTCCTGGTCGAACGCGCGTGGCCGGACTGGAGCCTGCAACGCATCGCCACGATGTTGTATACGCGCACTCTGGATCGCGAAGAGCTGCAGGCCGCGCTGGCGCTGCCGTTGGTGCCGTCGTGGCGCAAGCTGGTCGAGGCGCGGCTCGCGCGCGGCGCGGTCGAGGATTGGAGCTCGCGCATCGAAGGCCCGGTTACGCCGTGAGGCCGGAATGCCTGCGTCGTAGCGCGCGGCGCAGCGAGTGCGATCCATCCCTGCTATCTCTATGGTCGCGGCAGATGCTGCCAACGCTGCCTTCGGCTGCGTGTCCACCCCACCGATGCGGAGCCGTCGAGGCATGAGCGAGATCAAGTTCTCCAACGAAGAAAAGGCGCTGATCGTCGCCAAGCTGCAGCGCTATTTCAGCGAGGAGCTGAAGCAATCGATCGGCCGTTTCGATGCCGAGTTCATGCTCGACTTCATCGCCGACGAGATCGGCGCGTATTTCTACAACCGCGGCGTGCTCGACGCCCATGCGCTGTTGTCGGCCAAGTTCGAGGACATCGGCGACGCCTTCTACCAGCTCGAGCAGCCGACCGATTTCAGGCGTTGAGGGGCGGGCGCGATCGAGGCACGGCCGGGCGACTGGGCCGTTCGCCGGACGCGCGGCTCAGCCGGCCGGCGATGCCTCGGTCGCGCCGATGGCTTGCCGAGCGAAGCAGGCGCGTGTCGGCAGGCTGATCACCAGCACCGCTTCTTGTTGGAAGCGGCGCTTGTACTCGTCGGCGATCTCGACCACCCGTTGGCGGCCGGCCGCGCTGTCGGTATGGACGAGGTCGATCGCGCGCGACTCTTCGCGTTCGATCTCGCCGCTGGCGCCGCGCCACTGGCCTTGCGCCTGGTAGATGGTCAAACCCTCGGGAAAGCGCGGGGTGACGACTTCGGCCAAGAAGGCCTGCCATTGGCCGTCAGTGACCGGGCCGGAGGGGCTGTTCATGCCGAACAGCACCCGGTCGAGCCGGCGTTCGCCGCAGGCGCTGGGGTCACCGGGTTTGATCGGCAACGGAGCGAGCGAAGCACAGGCCGTCAGTGCGCACAGCAAGGCGGCCGACAGCAAGGGTCTGCAGGACATCTGCGTAGCTCCGCGGGCGATCACGCCTATCTTGCGCGCGGCTCCAGCCTCGATGTGTCTGCCAATAGGCGGTTATGCGATGCGCGTCGCAGAGCAGTGGGCGCGACGGCCTCGGGGTAGGAGCGGCGCAAGCCGCGACTTGCGCGGTCGCTCGAAGTTTCGTTGTCGCGGCGCGCGCCGCTCCTACCCTTAGGAGCCCGGGCACGAGCAAGGTCTACGATTCACGGATGCGCAAACGAATACGGCGCGACCCGAGGGGCGCGCCGTATTCGTTGCCTGGCTCGATGGGCCGCGCCTCGGCGCGATCAAGGGTCAGGCCATCGCGATCAATCGCCCAGCGTAAGCAGCGAGGCGTTGCCGCCGGCCGCGGTGGTGTTGACGGTGATGGTCTTCTCGGTGGTGAAGCGCGGCAGGTAGTGCGGGCCGCCGGCCTTCGGGCCGGTGCCGGACAGGTTCTGGCCGCCGAAGGGCTGCACGCCGACGACCGCGCCGATCTGGTTGCGGTTGACGTAGCAATTGCCGACCTTGACCCGCGCGCTGATGCGCTCGATGGTCTCGTCGATGCGCGAATGGATGCCGAGGGTCAGGCCGTAGCCGGTCGCGTTGATCGCATCGATCACCGCGTCGAGCTGATCGGCCTTCCAGCGGATCACGTGCAGCACCGGGCCGAACACTTCCTTGTGCAGCTGGTCGAGCGACTTCAGGGTGTAGGCGCGCGGCGCGAAGAAGCTGCCGTGTGCGCTGTCGGCGTCGACCGCGACTTCGGCGATCTTCACCGCTTCCTTGTCCATGCGCGCGGCATGTTCGACGAGCATCTTCAGCGCGTCTTCGTCGATCACCGGGCCGACGTCGGTCGACAGCAGGCCGGGGTTGCCGATCTTGAGCTCGGCCATGGCGCCGGCCAGCATCGTGGTGACCTTGTCGGCGATGTCTTCCTGCACGAACAGCACGCGCGCGGCCGAGCAGCGCTGGCCGGCCGAGGTGAAGGCCGAACCGATGGCGTCCTTGACCAACTGCTCGGGCAACGAGGACGAGTCGGCGATCAGCGCGTTCTGGCCGCCGGTCTCGGCGATCAGCACGCCGATGGCGGCGTCGCGCGCGGCCAGCGAGCGGTTGATGGCGCGCGCGGTGTCGGTCGAACCGGTGAAGGCGACGCCGGCGACGCGCGGGTCGCGGGTCAGCGCCGCGCCGACGGTGGCGCCGTCGCCGGGCAGGAACTGCAGCACCGCTTCCGGCACGCCGGCTTCGTGCAGCAGCTTGACCGCGTAGTAACCGATCAGGTTGGTCTGCTCGGCCGGCTTGGCGATGACGCTGTTGCCGGCGGCGAGCGCGGCCGAGATCTGGCCGGCGAAGATCGCCAGCGGGAAGTTCCACGGGCTGATGCAGACGAACACGCCGCGGCCGGACAGGTGCAGGGTGTTGGACTCGCCGGTCGGGCCCGGAAGCGCTTCCGGCGCGAACAGCTTGCGCGCCTGCTGGCCGTAATAGCGCAGGAAGTCGACCGCTTCGCGCACTTCGGCGACGCCGTCGGGGATGGTCTTGCCGGCTTCCTTGGTGCACAGCGCGATGTACTGCGGCATGCGCTGCTCGAGCAGGTCGGCGGCGTGTTCGAGGATCGCGGCGCGGCTGGCGGCCGGGGTCGAGTCCCAGGCTTCCTGCGCGGCGACCGCGTTCTTCAGCGCCAGCTCGACGGTGGCGCTGTCGGCGGCCTGCCACTGGCCGACGGTTTCGCGGCGGTCGGCCGGGTTGGTCACGGCGATGTTCGGACCGGTGACGGTCGCGCCCGGCACCAGCGGTGCGGCGCGCCAGTCGCCGACGGCGGCGTTGACTTCGGCGGCGAGGGTCTGCAGTTGCTGGTCGTTGGCGAGATTGACGCCCATGGAATTGGTCCTGTCATTGCCGAAACTGCGATACAGGTCGGCCGGAAGCGGAATGCGCGGATGGGGAATGCTGGCGAACGCGGCGACGGTCTCGACCGGGTCCTGGATCAACTCGTCGATCGCGATGCTCTCGTCGGTGATGCGATTGACGAAGCTGGAGTTGGCGCCGTTCTCGAGCAGGCGACGCACCAGGTAGGGCAGCAGGTCTTCGTGCGAACCGACCGGCGCGTAGACGCGGCAGGGCACGTCGAGGCGGTGCGACGGAATGACCTCGGCGTAGAGGTCGTCGCCCATGCCGTGCAGCTTCTGGAACTCGTAGTGACGCTCGCGGCCCATCGCCTTGGCGCGCTGGTGGATCGTCGCGATGGTCTGGGCGTTGTGGGTGGCGAACATCGGGTAGATCGCATCGCCGGCTTCGAGCATGCGGCGCGCGTTGGCGAGGTAGGACACGTCGGTGTTCGGCTTGCGCGTGAACACCGGGTAGCCCGCCTGTCCGTCGACCTGGGCGCGCTTGACCTCGCTGTCCCAGTAGGCGCCCTTGACCAGGCGCACCGGAATGCGGCGGCCGGTCTTGCGGGCCAGGTCGGCGATGAAGTCGATCGCTTCCGGCGCGCGCTTCTGATAGGCCTGGATCGCCAGGCCGTAGCCTTCCCAGCCGTCGAGCGACGGGTCGCTATAGGCCGCGGCGATGACGTCGAGCGACATCTCCAGGCGGTCGGCTTCTTCGGCGTCGATGGTGAAGCCGATGCCGTAGTTGCGCGCCAGCTGCGCCAGTTCGAGCACGCGCGGCGTCAGTTCGGCGAACACGCGCGCACGCTTGGCGTGCTCGTAGCGCGGGTGCAGCGCCGACAGCTTGACCGAGATCGACGGCGCGCCGAACACGGCGTCCTTGTCGCCGGACTTGCGGTCCGACTGCGCGCTCTTGCCGATCGCATGGATCGCATCGCGGTAGGCCTGCAGGTAGCGCAGGGCATCCTTGGTGGTCAGCGCGCCTTCGCCGAGCATGTCGAAGGAGTAGCGATAGTTGGCGTTGTCGCCCTTCTTCGAACGCGACAGCGCTTCGCCGATGGTGCGGCCCATGACGAACTGGTGGCCCATGATGCGCATCGCCTGGCGCACGGCGAGGCGGATCACCGGTTCGCCGACGCGGCCGACCAGGCGCTTGAAGGCGTTGTGGACGTCGCGCTTGGTGTCGTCGTTGAGGTCGACCAGCTTGCCGGTCAGCATCAGGCCCCAGGTCGAGGCGTTGACGAGCACCGAGTCCGATTGGCCCAGGTGACGCTTCCAGTCGGCTTCGCCGAGCTTGTCGCGGATCAGCTTGTCGGCGGTTTCCTGGTCCGGAATGCGCAGCAGGGCTTCGGCCACGCACATCAGCAGCACGCCTTCTTCGCTGCCGAGGTCGTACTGGCGCATGAAGGCTTCGATCGCGCCCTGGTCCTGGGCGCGGGCGCGCACGCGCTTGACCAGCTCGGCCGCGGTGGCCTGGGCGGCGTCGCGGTCGGCGGCCGGCAGGCGCGCCAGTTCGAGCAGGTGGCGGACGTGATCGGCTTCGTCGCGGACCCAGCCGGCGGTCAGGGCCGCGCGCGGCCCCGAGGGCGGTGCGGGCAGTTCGGGGCTGATCATGGCGCCTGAAGGCTGCGCGTTGGAAAGCGCGGCGCTCGAGCGCGTCGGCGGACCGTCGTGGGCGACGGTGGAAGAGACGTTGGTGGACATCGGACCCGGCACTGGGGTGGGAAGTCGGGCATTTTAGAGCTTTCTATCGGTCGCGGCCTGTACCGGATCGGTTCGGGGCGGGCCCGGCGCGAGAGCGCCGTCGCAAGGCCGGCCAACCGGTCGGCCAACCGGTCGGCCAACCGGTCGGCCAACCGTCAGCCGCCGCCATCGGATCAGCAGCATCGGATCAGCGCCGGACCCGGCCGCCGCGGCTGCGGCGAGCGGCCCGATCCGCGCGTTGCGCGCGCCGGACCACCGCAACTTGCATCCGTCACGCTTGCGATCGGCCGTCGCCGACATTCGTATGAGGCGCCGAACTGGCGCGCAAAGCCTGTCGCTGCGGGGCGCAGGCGGTCTCCGGACCGATTGGGGCTAGCACCTCCGGGTTGCCGCAAGACGGGGCGGCCGCTACCATTTCTCGGTTATCCGTAGCGCCGATCCCGGCGTGATGGGCCCTCGACAGGGCTCGCCAGCCACCTTCTTCCGCACAGCCTCACGCCCAGGACATCGGCGCGGACGGGGCGGGAGGGGCAGCCCGCGGAGCACGAAAACGAAAACCACACTGATTTTTCGGGGCTCGAACTGATGAAAGCCGGTCGTTTCAAGCAGTGGGCAGCGGGCGTCGCCGCATCGGCGTTGCCTGTCCTTGCGTTTGCTCAGGCGGCCGATCCCAAGCCGTGGCAGCTGAATATGGGCAAGGGCGTGACCGCCCAGTCGATGAACGCCTACTCGGCGCACATGTTCGCGCTGTGGGTCTGCGTGGTGATCGGCATCCTGGTCTTCGGCGCTATGGCCGTGGCCATGTTCAGGTTCCGCAAGTCCAAGGGCGCCGTCGCCGACAAGGACTTCACCCACAGCACCAAGCTCGAGATCATCTGGACCGTGGTGCCGGTGGCGCTGCTGGTGCTGATGGCCTTCCCGGCCACCAGCAAGCTGATCGCGATGTACGACACCCGCAACGCGGCGATGACGGTCAAGGTGACCGGCTTCCAGTGGATGTGGAAGTACGACTACCTCGGCGAGAACGTCTCCTTCACCAGCCGCCTGGACCGCAAGAGCGACCAGCTGCGCCAGGCCGGCAAGCTCGTCACCAAGGCCGACCACGAGCACTACCTGCTCGACGTCGACAACGTCCTGGTGCTGCCGACCGACACCAAGATCCGCTTCGTGATCACCGCCGACGACGTCATCCACGCTTGGTGGGTGCCGGCCCTGGGCTGGAAGCAGGACGCGATCCCGGGCATCGTCAACGAAGCCTGGACCGAAATTAAGGAGCCTGGCGTCTACCGCGGCCAGTGCGCCGAGCTGTGCGGCAAGGACCACGGCTTCATGCCGATCGTCGTGCGCGCGCTGCCCAAGGCCGAGTATCAGCAGTGGCTGGCCGAGCAGAAGGCCAAGAACGCGCCGGCGCCCGCCGCCGCGCCGGCGGCTCCGGCTGCAGCACCTGCGGCCGCTCCGGCCGATGCCGCTCCGGCTTCCGCCGCAGCCCCGAACACCGACACCACGACCGCCGCGGCTCCGCACGCAGCGGTCGTCGGTTGATCGTCAGCATTCTCTAGAGGTAGGCCATGGCAGCCACGCACCCCGTCGCCGATCATCACGATCACCACGATGATCACGCCCACAAACAGGGCTTCATCGAGCGTTGGTTCTTCTCGACCAACCACAAGGACATCGGCACGCTGTACCTGATCTTCAGCTTCGTCATGTTCATCATCGGCGCGGCGATGTCGGTGGTGATCCGTGCCGAGCTGGCCGAGCCGGGTCTCCAGCTCGTCAATCCCGAGTTCTTCAACCAGATGACCACCATGCACGCGCTGGTGATGATCTTCGGCGGCGTGATGCCGGCCTTCGTCGGCCTGGCCAACTGGATGATCCCGCTGCAGATCGGCGCGCCGGACATGGCGCTGCCGCGCATGAACAACTGGTCGTTCTGGATCCTGCCGTTCGCCTTCACCCTGCTGCTGATGACGCTGTTCCTGCCGGGCGGCGCTCCGGCCGGCGGCTGGACCCTGTACCCGCCGCTGTCGCTGCAGGGCGGCAACAACGTCGCCTTCGCGATCTTCGCCATCCACATGATGGGCATCAGCTCGATCATGGGCGCGATCAACGTCATCGCCACCATCCTCAACATGCGCGCCCCGGGCGTGGACCTGTTGAAGATGCCGATCTTCTGCTGGACCTGGCTGATCACCGCCTTCCTGCTGATCGCGGTGATGCCGGTCCTGGCCGGCGCGGTGACGATGCTGCTGACCGACAAGTTCTTCGCCACCTCGTTCTTCAACGCGGCCGGCGGCGGCGACCCGGTGATGTTCCAGCACATCTTCTGGTTCTTCGGTCACCCCGAGGTCTACATCATGATTCTGCCGGCGTTCGGCGTGGTCTCGGAGATCATCCCGACCTTCGCCCGCAAGCCGCTGTTCGGCTACCAGGCCATGGTGTACGCGACCGCTTCGATCGCCTTCCTCTCGTTCATCGTGTGGGCCCACCACATGTTCACCGTCGGCATGCCGCTCGGTGGCGAGATCTACTTCATGTTCGCGACCATGTTGATCGCGGTGCCGACCGGCGTGAAGGTGTTCAACTGGGTCACCACGATGTGGCGCGGCTCGATGTCGTTCGAGGCGCCGATGCTGTGGGCGATCTCGTTCGTGATCCTGTTCACCATCGGCGGTTTCTCGGGTTTGATGCTCGCGATCGTGCCGGCCGACTTCCAGTACCACGACACCTACTTCGTGGTCGCGCACTTCCACTACGTGCTGGTGACCGGCGCGCTGTTCTCGATCATCGCCGCGGTGTACTTCTGGTGGCCCAAGTGGACCGGCCGCATGTACAGCGAGCCGATGGCCAAGTTCCATTTCTGGTGGACGATGATCTTCGTCAACCTGCTGTTCTTCCCGCAGCACTTCCTGGGCCTGGCCGGCATGCCGCGCCGCATCCCGGACTACAACGTGGTGTTCGCGGACTGGAACCTGATCAGCTCGATCGGCGCGTTCGGCATGTTCGTCACGCCGTTCATGATGGCCTTCATCCTGTTGCGCTCGAAGAGCGTCGGCGCCAAGGCCGAAGCGCGGGCCTGGGAAGGCGCGCGCGGCCTGGAGTGGACGGTGCCGAGCCCGGCCCCGCACCACACCTTCGGCACGCCGCCGGTGATCCGCGACGGCGACCTGGCCCACGGCGACATCACCCACTGAACCCGACAGGACACAGGACCCCGCGACGGGCCCCGGCAGTGAGCGCTTCGATCCGATAGCGCGCCTCCGCGGCCCAGGCGAATCAAGATGACCCAGTCCCACGACCAGCACGATCTCGCCCACCGCCGTTCGGCCGCGCGCCGCACCGCGCTGTGGTTCGGGCTGGCCGCGGTGGCGGTCTATGTCGCCTTCATCCTGACCGGGGTGCTGTCGAAATGAGCGCCGACGACGCCAAGGCCAACGCCGAGGTCCGCCGCCAGGCGAGCCCGAAGATGACCCGGCTGATGGTGCTGGTCGCGTTGGGTGCGTTCGGTTTCACCTTCGCCCTGGTGCCGATGTACCGCATCGCCTGCGAGAAGGTGTTCGGCATCCGCCTGGAGCGCGGCGTGGTCGATGCCCAGGTGGCGGCCGCGCCCGTCGCCGACCGCATGGTCACCGTGCAGTTCGACGGCAGCGTCAATTCCAAGCTGCCCTGGGACTTCAAGCCCCACCAGTTCAGCATGCAGGTGCGTCCGGGCGAGCAGTACGAGACCACCTACTACGCCCGCAACACCACCGACCGCGCCATCGTCGGCAGCGCCTCGCCGTCGGTCGCGCCGGCGCGGGCTTCGGGCTATTTCAACAAGACCGAGTGTTTCTGCTTCACCGCCCAGACCCTGCAGGCGGGCGAGTCGCGCGATATGCCGGTGCGTTTCATCGTCGATCCGAACCTGCCGGCCGAGATCAAGACGATCACGCTGTCCTACACTTTCTCCAAGAACGACGTGCTCACGGCGCGCCTGCAGCAGGGATCGGTGTCCAAGACCGCATCCTCGCCGCTGTCGGCGCCGTAAGCGGCTCAGCACCATTCAAACCAGCACCACTTATCACTGGAACGCCGCCATGGCCCACGCTCACACGCCAGACGCCAACATCTACTACGTGCCGCACAGCAGCCGCTGGCCGTTCCTCGGCTCGATCGGTCTGTTCACGACCATGATCGGCGTCGCCAGCTGGCTCAACGAAGTCAGTTGGGGCAAGCCGGTGTTCTTCGTCGGCCTGGCGATGATGGTCGGCGTGCTGTTCGGCTGGTTCGGCGATGTCATCCGCGAATCGGTGCGCGGCAACTACAACAAGCAGGTCGACGTCTCGTTCCGGATGGGGATGATCTGGTTCATCTTCTCCGAGGTGATGTTCTTCGCCGCCTTCTTCGGCGCGCTGTTCTACGCGCGCAGCCTGGCCCTGCCGTGGCTCGGCGGCGAAGGCGACGGCGTGATGACCAACAGCCTGCTGTGGCCGCAGTTCAGCGCCGCCTGGCCGAGCAGCGGTCCGGCCGCGGTCGGTGGCGTGTTCGAGACCATTCCGGCCTGGGGCTTGCCGCTGCTCAACACCCTGATCCTGCTGACCTCGGGCTCCACGGTTACCGCCGCGCACCACGCGCTCAAGGGCGGCCACCGCAAGGCGCTGCTGTTCTGGCTGGGCCTGACCGTGCTGCTGGGCTGCCTGTTCCTGTTCTTCCAGGCCGAGGAATACATCCACGCCTACACCGAGCTCAACCTGACCCTGGGTTCGGGCATCTACGGTTCGACCTTCTTCATGCTCACCGGTTTCCACGGCCTGCACGTGACCCTGGGCACGATCATGCTGGCGATCATCTGGTTCCGTTGCCTCAAGGGCCATTTCGACAAGGACAACCACTTCGCGTTCGAGGCAGTAGCCTGGTACTGGCACTTCGTCGACGTGGTCTGGCTGGGCCTGTTCCTGTTCGTCTACGTGCTGTAAGCGCGACGCGGCGGAATCGGCAAAATCACGACGAGGGCCGGCGCTGCCGGCCTTTCGTTTTTTTGTTATTGCTGCGGGGCGGCGTCTACGTCGTTCCGCGAAGACGGGCGTTGCTTTACTTCGGCGCAGCCGGACATCCAGCGTCTTTCGTACGGGAACGCTTGAAGTCGTTGGATTCCCGCCTGCGCGGGAATGACGTTCTGTAAAGAAGCGTCGCCCGCGCGGTTTTTACGCTGCATCGCCGTGATCCGCCCGCCGTGCTCGCTCAGCCAAGCCGGCCTGCCAGGATCAGTTCGGGTTGGAGCCGATCCCGTGCGGTTCGATCCAGCCCATCCACATCGCGAACAGGATGATGGCGATCAGCGCGACGGACAGCGCGATGCGACGGGTCAGCGCATTGACCGTGCGTTTGCTCTGGCCCTTGTCCACCAGCATGTAATACAGGCCTGCACCCAGGTTCCAGAGGATGACGATCAGGAAGCCGACCACCAGCAGGATCTTCAGCGACTCGTTCACCGCGGGCTCCTCAAGTGCGCGCCGGGCGCGCGCGGATGCATTTGCGGCGCGCAAAGCGCGCGCAGATGCGCTGCGCGGATTATCGCAGCCCGCCGGGAGGATGTGGTGAGCCGTCGCGGCACCCTGCTGTTCGGCTGGATGCTCGCGCTCGCCGCGATCGCGCTGTTCGCCAACCTGGGGCTGTGGCAGGGCCGGCGTGCGGTCGAGAAGCAGGCCATGCTCGATGCCGCCGCCGCGGTCCTGAACGAGCGCACGCCGCGGCCGCTGGCTGCGGCCGACGATCCCACCCGGTCGCGTGACTACGACTGGGCGGTGGGCCTGGGCCGGTTCGACCGGCGTGGCGCCCTGCTGCTCGACAACCAGCAGCGCAACGGCCGCGCCGGTGTGCGCGTCTATCGTATTTTCGTGCCGGCGCAGGGCGGGCCGATGCTGGTCGACCTGGGCTGGTTGCCGCTCGGCGGCGATCGCAAGCTGCCGGCCATCCCCCAGCCCGAGGGCGAGCTGGCCTTGCGCGGGCTGCTGGCGCCGCCGCCGTCGACCGGTCTCGCACTGGGCCCGGGCATCGGCCGCGAAGGCGAGGGCTGGCTGCTGACCCGGGTCGACCCGAAGGCGATCGCCGAGGCCACCGGCCTGTCGGTGCCGCTCGCACCGCGCGTGCTGCGCCTGGACCCGGCGCTCGAGCTCGGTTACGAGCGCGACCTGGAACTGCTCGCCAATACCTTGCCGCCGGACAAACACCGCGGCTATTCGCTGCAGTGGTTCGCGCTCGCCCTGGCGGTGCTGGCGACCGCCCTGATCCTCACGTTCCGTCCTCAGCGTCGATAACCCACCGATGAACACACCCGTGAATTCCTCGCAGCGCAATCGCAACCGCCTGGTGCTGGTGCTGATCGCCGCGTTCTTCTTCGTGCCGATGCTGATCGCCGGGGTCATGCGTTTCACCAACCATCACCCGGCGGTGAGCCGCCAGCACGGCGAACTGCTCGAACCCAAGCCCGACTTGCGCGCGCTGCAGCCGCGCCTGGCCGACGGCAGCGTCTATGCCTGGAACCCGCCGGCGCGGATCTGGCGCATCGTGGTCGCGCCGGCGCCGGATTGCGCCGAGGCCTGCGTCGCGTTGTCGCAGCAGTTGGACACGGTCTGGCAGCTGTTCGGCAAGGACGCCGACCATGTCGAAGTGCTCTGGCTCGGCGAGCCGCCGGCCGGCGCCAAGCGCCCGGCCAGCCTGCGCGTGCTCGGCCCCTCGCCGGAGCTGCGCGCGCAACTGCCGCGCCTGAGCGACCCGGCCGGCGTGCCGCTGTACGTGGTCGACCCGAACGGCTTCGTGATTCTGCGTTACGCTCCCGGCACCGATCCGGGCGGGCTGCGCGCCGACCTGGCCAAGCTGCTGAAACTGATGTGAGCGGCGGCAAGAACGGGCGCGCCGGAGCGGGACGTCGGGAACGGCATGAAACGAACCAAGTCGCCGGGACTCGCCCGGCCGCACGAGTGTTGCAGCAGAGTTGGGTAGGAACGAGTTTCGAATGAGCGTAACCAACAAGCCCGGATCTTCGGATCCGTTCACGAACGGCCTGAGCAAGACCGGCCTGTCGAAGAATTTCCATCGCATCGCCTGGCTGGCGGTGGCGCTGGCGCTGTGCGTGATCGTGTTCGGCGCCTTCGTGCGCCTGTCCAACGCCGGCCTGAGCTGCCCGGACTGGCCGACCTGCTACGGCCGCGCGGCCTGGCCGACCAGCGCCCACGAGATCACCGACCACGTCGCCACCGCGATCCGGCCGGTCGAGGTGCACAAGGCTTGGCGCGAGCAATTCCACCGCATGATCGCCGGCCTGCTCGGCGTGCTGGTGTTGATCCTGGCGTTGGTGTCGGCGCGCAAGCGTGCCTACGGCGTGCCGCAAGTGATCGCAGCGGCCGCGGTCGTGGCGGTGGCCATACCGCTGTACATGAAAGGCCAGCACGTCGCCGCCTCGGCGCTGGCGATCGTCGGCGAAGCCATCCTGCTCGCCGCGGCGCTGCGCTGGAGCAACACCGATCTGTCGCGGGTGTCGGCGCTGACCCTGGCGGTGATCATCTTCCAGGCCCTGCTCGGCATGTGGACGGTGACCTGGCTGCTCAAGCCGGTGGTGGTCATGGGCCATCTGCTCGGCGGCCTGCTGACGTTCTCGTTGCTGGTGTGGACCGCGTGGCGCGCGATCGGCCACCCGATCCGCCTGGCCGACGCGGCCAACGTACGCCGTCTGATCATGCTCGGCATCGGCGTGCTCGGCGTGCAGATCGCGCTTGGCGGCTGGACCAGCGCCAACTATGCCGCGCTCGCCTGCGGCAACGATTTCCCGACCTGCGTCGGCCAGTGGTGGCCGCGCCACGACTTCGGCGAAGCCTTCGTGCTGTGGCGCGGCATCGGCGTGGACTACGAGGGCGGCATCCTCGACGGCGAGGCCCGCATCGCGATCCAGCTGGCCCACCGCATCATGGCCGGCGTGGTCTTCGTCTATCTGCTGGGCCTGACCGTGAAGCTGTTGCGCACACCCGGCATGCGCGGCTGGGCGAGCCTGCTCGGCGCGCTGACCCTGGCCCAGGTCGGCCTGGGCATCGCCAACGTCAAGCTCGGCCTGCCGCTCGCGGTCGCGGTGGCGCACAACGCCGGCGCCGCGCTGCTGCTGTTCGCGCTCGTCTCCCTGCTCGCACGCCTGCGTACGCCGGAGGCCTGATGAATACCGCCAAGCGCCCGACCGCCAAGCAGTACTGGGACCTGACCAAGCCGCGCGTCGTCGCGCTGATCGTGTTCACCGCCTTCGTCGGCATGTTTCTGGCCGTGCCGGGCTTGCCGCCGTTGCGCGAGTCGGTGCTCGGCTTCTTCGGCATCTGGCTCGCAGCGGCCTCGGCCGCGACCATCAACCAACTGCTGGACTCGCGCATCGACGCCAAGATGGCGCGCACGTCGTGGCGGCCGATCGTCGCCGGGCAGGTCTCGCCGACCCAGGCGCTGGTGTTCGCGCTGATCCTGGCCGCGTTGTCGATGACCATCCTGGTGGTGTGGGTCAACGCGCTGACCGCATGGCTGACCTTTGCTTCGCTGATCGGTTATGCGGTGGTCTACACCGTATTCCTGAAGCGGGCCACGCCGCAGAACATCGTCATCGGCGGCATCGCCGGCGCGGCGCCGCCGCTGCTCGGCTGGGCCGCGGTCACCGGCATGCAGGGCGAGTGGGACTGGGCCCATGCGCTGTTGCTGGTGCTGATCATCTTCGTGTGGACGCCGCCGCATTTCTGGGCGCTGGCGATCTTCCGCCGCGCCGACTATGCGCGGGCGATGGTGCCGATGCTGCCGGTCACCCATGGCGTCGAATACACCCGCTGGCAGATCCTGTTCTATACGATCCTGCTGACGGTCGTCTCGGTGCTGCCGTGCGTGTTCGGCATGAGCGGTTATTTCTATCTGTTCGGGGTGTTGGTGCTGGACGCGGTGTTCCTATACCACGCCTGGAAGCTGATGAACCCGCCCGACGAACTGTACGCGATGCGGGTTTTCAACTACTCGATCGTCTACTTGATGGTGTTGTTCGCATTCCTGCTGATCGATCACTGGCTGCCGTCGTCGATGCAGTCGGCGCCGTTGTTCGAGCTGCAGCGGATGCGCTGACCGCCCGCGCCGCGCGGGCGTCCAATCGCGCGCCGCACCGGCGCCTAATCGCAAGGGGAAGGTCGTCGATGAGAAACCGGATCGCGTGTTCGATCATGGCGCTGTTGCCGCTGTCGGCGGCCGATGCCGCGCAGGCGCAGGACGCCGCCGCGCCGCCGCGCGAACTGGTGGTCACCGCGGCCAAGCTGTTCGATTCGCGCAGCGGGCGCCTGCTCGACAACCCGCAGGTGCTGATCCGCGACGGCCGCATCGTCGAAGTCGGCCGTGCCGGCGACGCCGCGCCGGCCGGCGCTCGACGCCTCGACCTGCCCGGCATGACCCTGCTGCCGGGCCTGATCGACATGCACACCCATCTCGATGCCGACCCGACCTACGGCGGCTACACCAGTCTGCAGTTCAACGACCGCTTCTGGTCGGTGCTCGCGGTCAAGCACGCTCAGGACACGCTGGCCGCCGGCTTCACCACGGTGCGCAATCTCGGCGCCGATGCCTGGAACGATGTCGGCCTGCGCCAGGCCATCGACGAGGGCAAGCTGAGCGGCCCGCGCATCGTCTCGGCCGCCTACGGCTTCGGCGCCACCGGCGGCCATTGCGACTCGACCTTCTTCCCGCCGTCGATGCAGCAACGCAGCCCTTACAACGCCGACTCGCCCGAGCAGGCGCGCCAGCACGTGCGCGAGCTGCGCAAGTACGGCGCGCAGGTGATCAAGATCTGCGCCACCGGCGGCGTGTTCTCGCGCAACACCGAGCCGGGCCAGCAGCAGTTGAGCCTGGAGGAAATGAAGGCGGTGGCCGACGAGGCGCATCGCTGGGGGCTCAAGGTCGCCGCGCATGCGCACGGCACCAGCGGCATCAAGGACGCGATCCGCGCCGGCATCGACACCATCGAGCACGCCAGCCTGATCGACGAAGAAGGCATCCGCCTGGCCAAGCAGCACGGCACCTGGCTGTCGATGGACATCTACAACACCGACTACACCCAGGCCGAGGGCAAGAAAAACGGCGTGCTCGAAGACAATCTGCGCAAGGACCGCGAAGTCGCCGACGTTCAGCGCGAGAACTTCCGTCGAGCCCATCAGGCCGGGGTGAAGATGGTCTACGGCACCGACACCGGGGTCTATCCGCACGGGCAGAACGGCCGCCAGTTCGCGGTGATGCAGCGCTACGGCATGAGCGCGGCCCAGGCCATCCAGGCGGCGACCGCGAACGCGGCCGAAGCGCTGGGCAGCCAGGACGTCGGCGTGATCGAGAAAGGCCGCTGGGGCGACATCATCGCGGTCGCCGGCGACCCGACCCGGAACGTCGCCTTGCTCGAAGCCGTGCCGGTGGTGATCAAGGGCGGCGAAGTGGTCAAGGACGCGCGCTGAGCGCTTCGGCCGAGGGCGGCGGGGTTCAGTCGGCGACCCGTTCGGGCACCGCCGCGGTGTTCGCCTTGCGCGCATAACGGCGCGCGACCTGCGCGCAGACGATCAGCTGGATCTGGTGGAACACCATCACCGGCAGCACGATCGCGCCGAGCGCGCTGCTCGCGAACAGGATCTTGGCCATCGGCACGCCGGTGGCCAGGCTCTTCTTGGAACCGCAGAACACGATCGCGATTTCGTCCTCGCGCGAAAAGCCGAGGCGGCGCGCCGCGAAGGTCGTGGTGAGCATGACCGCCGCGAGCAGCAGCGCACATACGCCGAACACGACGTATAAAGCCTGCACCGGCGTGCTCTGCCACAACCCGGTCGCGACCGAGGCGGCGAACGCGGTGTAGACCACCAGCAGCACCGTGCCTTGGTCGGTATAGCGCAACAGCGCGCGCCGGCGCTCGACCCAGCCGCCGATCCAGCGCCGCAGCAGATGGCCGGCGACGAAGGGAAGCAGCAATTGCAGGGTGATCTTGGCGATGGCCTCGGCTGGATCCGCCATCGCGCCCTGTGCGCCGGCCAATGCGCTCATCAGCAAGGGCGTCAGGAACACACCGAGCAGGCTCGATGCCGAGGCGCTGCACACCGCCGCGGGCACGTTGCCGCCGGCCATCGAGGTGAAGGCGATCGAGGACTGCACGGTCGAGGGCAGGGTGCACAGGAACAGCAGCCCCAGGTACAGCTCCGGCGTCAGCAAGCGCCCGGACAAGGGTTTCAGCGCCAGGCCGAGCAAGGGAAACAAGACGAAGGTGCTGGCGAAGATCAACAGGTGCAGGCGCCAATGCAGCGCACCGGCGAGGATCGCCTCGCGCGACAGGCGCGCACCGTGCAGGAAGAACAGCGCGGCGATGGCGATATCGGTAAAGCCGTCGAGCGCCGCGGCCGGGGCGCCGCCGAGCGGAAACCACCAGGCCAGCGCGACCGCCGCCAGCAGAGCCAGGGTGAAGCTGTCGACGCGCAGTCGCTGGAAAAAACTCATCCGGTGCTCGCCTCGATGCGACGCTCAGGCAGACGTCCCGCATTCTGACCGCAGGCCGCACAGCGGTCCACGGCGCAAGCCGGCACCGCTGCAAGGGTAGGAGCGGCGCGAGCCGCGACCCACCGCAGAAGTGCACGCCAGCGTCGTGTCCGAAGACCGGTCAGACGGCTCGAAACAGCCAGTGCCAGTCGAACATCCGGAGCTTCGACGAATTGCGCTTTCGATCGACGCTGCGGGCGGTCGCGGCTCGCGCCGCTCCTACTCCAAAGCCGGCCGGGTTCGATCAGCCGTTCAGCACGGACGCACGCGCTCGGCGATCTCGGCGACGCTGTCGGGGGTGACGTACCAACGGCCCGGATCTTCGTACTCGAAGTCGATCGCGACTTCGGCGTCGGCGCGGTGGATGCGCACGATGCAGACCCGCCACGGCGCCTTGCCGGCGACCTGGGTAACCTTGCGCAGTTGTTCCAGGCGGTTCTCGATCTCGACACCCGACGGCGTCAGCGGTTCGCCCGGCTGGCCCTTGTCGTAGCGGAAGCCGTTGAGGCGGCTGATGCCGTCGCCGTACCAGGCGATCAGCGCGTATCCGTCCCAGGGCCGTTCGCTGGCCTTGGGGTCGACCACGATCAGGCGCGCGATCTCGCCGAGCAATTCGTCTCTGTTCATGTCCTGCCTTGAGCGTGTCGATTTAGGAAGCGGCTGCGATCAGGTCATCCATCTGTCCGACGTCGACCCGGTCGTAGCTCTGGCCGGCGCGGTTCTCGAAGGTGACGCGCTGATCGTAAACCCTGCCGCCGTCGGCGGGATCGATCACGTCGTAGGAAATGCGAACACGGTCCGGTCGGTCGGCTTCCCGCGGGCTCAGGTCGATGCTGATGCGCACGTCCATGCCCTTGTCGACCCAGGCCGCCCATTCGTTCTCGAGCGTCTTGTAGGCGCCCATGTTGAAGTTGCCGTTCTGCGGGAACAGGTTCTTCAGGCCCTGGTCGGTGACGAAGCGGTGGCCGAACACATGCCCGCCCTGGTCGCCTTCGACGCCACGGTCGGCGGCGGTGCGCTGCGCCTGGGTCTCGTCGTCGCTGCGCTCGATCCCGCTGAACACGGTGCGCAAGGTGCCTTCGGCATGGATCGGCCGGCCTTCGTCGTCGACAGTCCAGCGTGCGTCGTTGACCTCGCCGGTGTCGGGGTTGACGACCGTCGCCGAAATCTCCTCGGTCTCGCCGCGCGCGCGGTCGCTGAGACCGAGCCAATCCTTGAGCCGGCCGATCAGGCCGTCGTCGTCGGCGTTACCTGCGCCCTCGGCATAGGCGGCGTGCACCTCGGGGCCGCTGCGGCGATCGACCGCGGCGGCGATGCCGTCGCGCCCGAACGCGGCCTCCAGCTTGCGCAACTGCGGCGCGTCGAGCTTGCCGGCGAGTTCGTTGGCGAGGGTTTCGCGCTCGGCCACGGGCATCGCCTCGACCTCGCTGCGCAAGCCGCTCAATTGCGGCGCGGTGAGCGCATCGACCGCGCCGCGCGCCTGCGCCGGATCGGTGCTGCTCAGGGTCTGCGCGATCGATGCGGCAGGCGGTTCGATGCCCGGCGACGAGCCGTTGAGGTGGACGTTCGGGCTGATCGGGTCGGTCATCGGGCGGGGCCTGGACTGCGCGCGTCGCCCTGGAATCTAGCCGTAAAGCGCCACGCCGCCCATTGGGGAAAACCCCAGGAAAACATGACAGTTCAAAGACTTCGCGCCTGCCGGCGGGTGTGCCCGCCTCACTTCCCGCCGATCAGATGCTGCTGCCAGAAGGTCATCATCGCCGCACCGAAATAGTCGGTGTTGGCCTTCTTCTGGAAGCCATGGCCTTCGTCGTCGAACATCAGGAACCACACCGGCACGCCGTTGCCGCGCACCGCCTTCACGATCTGCTCGGCCTCGGTATAGGGCACGCGCGGGTCGTTGCGGCCCTGGGCGACGAACAGCGGCGCGCGGATCTTGCCGGCGTTCCTGAGCGGCGAGATGCGATCGAACACCGCCTTCATCTCGGGCAGGCGCTCGTCGCCGTACTCGGCGCGGCGCAGGTCGCGGCGATACGACTCGGTGTTGGTCAGGAACGTGCTGAAGTCGGAGATGCCGACCACGTCGACGCCGGCGCGGATGCGCTCGCTGTAGTGCATCAGCGAGGCCAGCACCATGTAGCCGCCGTAACTGCCGCCGTACACGCCGACGCGTTGCGCATCGAGTTCGGGCTGGGCGCCGATCCAGTCGAGCAGGGCACCGATGTCTTTGACCGAGTCTTCGCGTTTCTCCGCATCGTCCAGGCCCAGGTAGCTGCGGCCGTAGCCGGCCGAACCGCGCACGTTCGGCACCAGCATCGCCACGCCGAGTTCGTTGGCCAGGAACTGGGCGTTGGCGTTGAAGCTCGGCTGCGATTGCGCTTCCGGGCCGCCGTGGATCTGGATCACCACCGGCAGTTTCGTGCCGGCCGGGACCTTCGCCGGCCGGTAGTAGAACGCCGGGATCGTGCGCGCTTGGCCGTCGACGCGGTCGAAGGTCGGATAGCGGATCAAGGTCGGGGTGACGAAACGGCCGGCATCGAGCCCGCCGACTTCGCTGCGGGTCCAGCGCACCAGCCGCTGGGCGGCCAGCTCGATCACGTAGACATCGCTCGGCGAGGTCGCGGTGTTGATCGACACGGCGATGCGCCGGCCGTCGGGCGAGAACTCGGCGCCGCCGATCACCCCGACCGGCAGCGCCGGCAGCTTTACCTCTTTGTGCCCGGGCAGCGACAACACATGCAGCTTGCCGATGCCGTCTTCGTTGCTGACGAACAGCAGGTGGCGGCCGTCCTCGGACAGGCTGAGGTTGCCGACGTCCCAAGGGATGCCGGCGCTGAGCACCTCGAATTTGCCGCTCGCCGGTTCGTGCCGGCGCAGGCTGGCGAACTCCTGCGGCTTGCCGTCGAGGATTTCGTTGGAGACGTAATAGACCGCTTGGCCGTCCTTGGAAAAACGGAAATCGCTGATCGCCGCTTTGCCGCCGTCGACCGGGAACAACTGCAGCTTGCCGGTGTCCAGCTCGACCAGGCCCGGATAGGTTTCGCTGGCCGAGACGTACTTGATCACCAGCAACTGCCTGCCGTCCGGCGAGAAATCGGCGGCGCTCCAGGTGCCGCCCTCGGTCACCACCGCGCGCGCCTTGCGGGTGGCGAGATCCATCACCCATACGTCGATGTCGCGGCCGTTGCGCGCGGTGCTGCTGTAGGCCAGTTGCTTGCCGTCGTCCGAGAAGCGCGCATCCTGGTTGCGCGACTTGCCGTCGGTGAGCAGGGCGGTCTCGCGCGTGGCCAGGTCGAACCAGTGCAGTTGCCAGAACTCGTTGCCGCCGACGTCCTTGCCGAACACGAAGCCATCGAGCGGTTTTGGGGCGGCGTCCAGGCTGTTGAGCGGTTCGCGATGGAAGGTCAGTTGTTCGCGCATGCCCAGCGGCTCGCAGACGCGATGAGCCTGCTGGGTTTCGGCGAAGCGCGTAGCGATCAGCAGGCAGCCCTCGCCGGTCCAGCCGCCCAGGCTGGCGCCGCGGGTGTTTTGGTAGCGCTCGAGGCGTTCGAGCAGGGCCGGCGCGATCGCCGGCAGGTTCTCGCTGACGCGATTGCCGGTGTGCTCGCGGACGACGGCTCCTTTCGGCGCGTCCCCGGCCAGGGCGGGAGAGACGCAGGCCAAGGCCAGCGCAGCGACGGACAAGGCATGGCGCAGCGACATCGGCGTTCTCCCGGGGAAGGATACGGGCGCACCGCAGCAGCGGAATTCTGGCGCACGCATACCGAGCTTAGCGCGCCCACCGCGATGCGATCCGTCCCGAAAGTCACGGCTGGAGCGCTGGCGCGTTTGCCTTAGAGTGCCGCGACAGCGCGTGACCAAGCGCACGATTCGCCGCATCCGCGCGCGAGGGCTCATCCAGGGAGGATTCGATGATCGACAGAAGGACGTTTCTGATCGGGGGCGCGGGCGCGCTCGCCAGTGCCTGGGCCAACGGCCGCGCCTGGGCCGCGGCGCCGCGCTGGGCGCCGTATGCGGACGCGATGGTGATCGACGGCTGCGGCTTCATCGCCGGCGAAGACGGGGCGCCGGGTGCGGCGCTGTCGGCGCAACTCGTCGACGAGGCGCGCCGCAGCGGCCTGCGCGTCCTCCAGACCACGGTCGGCCCGGTCGCCCAGTACGAAGGCGCCTACGAGGAAACGGTGCGCAGCATCGGCTTCTGGGAGAACGAAATCCTCGCCCATCCGGAGGTATTCATGGCGGTGCGCAACCGCGCCGACCTGGACGCCGCGCGGCGCGAGAAGAAGCTCGGCGTGGTCTATCAATTCCAGGACAGCGCGCCGATCGGCGAGAAGCTCGAACGCGTCGACGACTTCCACCGGCTCGGCGTGCGCACCGTGCAACTGACCTACAACCTGCGCAACCTGGTCGGCGACGGTTGTTTGGAGCCCGGCAACGCTGGCCTCAGCCGCTTCGGCCACCGCCTGATCGAACGCCTCAACGAGCGGCGCATCCTGGTCGACCTGGCCCACAGCGGGCGTCGCACCGCGACCGAGGCGATCGCTGCGTCGAAGGCGCCGGTGTTGATCAGCCACACCGGTTGCGCCTCGCTGGTCGAGCGGCCGCGTAACAAGACCGATGCCGAACTGCGCGCGGTCGCCGACGGCGGCGGGGTGGTCGGCATCTATCTGATGCCGTTCCTGCGCGAGAGCGGCCAGACCACCGCCGCCGACGTCATCCGCCACCTCGAATACGCCTTGAAGGTTTGCGGCGAAGACCACGTCGGCATCGGCACCGACAACCTCGTCTCGCCGGTGCGCTTGAGCGAGAAGTACAAGCAGCAGCACCGCGAGGCGATCCAGGAACGGCGCCGGCTCGGCATTTCGGCGGCCGGCGAAAGCGAAGAGGTGTATCTGTTCGTGCCCGACCTCAACACAGTCGACCGTTTCCATACCCTGGCCGTGTTGCTGTCGGCGCGCGGACATTCCGATGCGCGCATCGGCAAGATCCTCGGCGGTAATTTCGCCAGGGTGATGGGCGAGGTGTGGGGATGAGAAGCGTTGCCTCTACAGGGTAGGAGCGGCGCGAGCCGCGACCGCGAACCGTCGGCTGCGACGAGGCGACACGGTGGCTGGGATCAACCGGAGAGGCGTATGCCAGCGTTCCGTCCGGAGATCGGACGGACAGCGCATTACGGCCAAGGCAAGACGAATGGCCGGGCTTCGGCCGATGCGCTTTCGATCACCTCTTCGGTGGGTCGCGGCTTACGTCGTTCCTGCAGGGCCAGAACTCAGGGGCTCGGCGACTTCGCCAGGCGCGCCTGCTGCAGCGACAGCAGCTCGCGTTTTTCCTCGGCGCTCAGGCCGACTTCGCGGTGCTGGTGCTGCAACTCGGCCAGGCGCTGTTCGATCGTTTGCTTGTCGAGTTGAGCGACCGCATCGAGAAACTCGCGCTGCAAGGTGTCGTCGTCGCCGGGGAAACTCTGGCTGGCGAGCTTCTGCAGGGCGCCGGCCTGTTCGTGACCGGCGAACTGTTCGAGCAGGGCGCCGGTGCTGATTTCCGGGCGTTGCTGGACCAGGTCGACGATCTCGACGAGCAGGTCGATGCCGGGCTGGCGCAGTTCGGCGAAACGGTAGGGCGGGGTCAATGCGGCGGCCAGCGACGGCTTCTGCAGCAGCACCGAGATCGCGCTGCGCACCAGGCTGCGCTTCGGCGTCGGCGCGTGGCGCCCGCCGCCATGGGCGCGCTGGGTCGGCACGTGCGTGTCGGGGGGCGAGGCGCGTGCGCCGACGCCGGTCAGTTCGGTCAGGCGCTGCTTCATCAGGTCGCCGAAGGCGCCGTCGGGAATCTGCGCGAGCAGCGGTTTGGCGCGCTCGGCCAGGCGGCCCTTGCCTTCGAGGGTGTTGAGGTTGACGTCGGCGGCCAGCGAGTCGAACAGGAATTGCGATAGCGGCGTGGCCTCGCGCAGGCGCCGGTCGAAACCGTCGGCGCCTTCCTGGCGCACCAGCGAATCCGGGTCCTCGCCGTCGGGCAGGAACAGGAAGAAGGCCTGGCGCCCGTCCTTCATGCGCGGCAGCACCGACTCGACCGCTTTCCAGGCCGCGCCGCGTCCGGCGCGGTCGCCGTCGAAACAGAAATAGACGTCGGCGGCGTTGCGGAACAGCAGCTCGGCGTGGTCGGGCGTGGTCGCCGTGCCCAGGGTCGCCACGGCGGTGTCGACGCCGTGCTGGAACAGCGCGATCACGTCCATATAGCCTTCGACGACGATCAGGCGCGGGATCTTGTTGTGGGTCTGGCGCACCTGCCACAAGCCGTAGAGTTCGCGGCCCTTGTGGAACAGCGGCGTCTCCGGCGAGTTGAGGTATTTGGGCCCGTCTTCCTTGTCGAGCACGCGGCCGCCGAAGGCGATGGTGCGCCCGCGCCGGTCGTGGATCGGAAACATCACCCGGTCGCGGAATTTGTCGTAGACGCGGCCGCTGTCGTTCTTCGAGAACAGGCCGGCGCGTTCGAGCAGTTTCATGCGCCGATCGTCGGTGCCGAGCGCGTCGCGCAGGGCGTTGAAACCGTCGGGCGCATAGCCGATGCCGAAGCGTTCGCGGATGTCGGCGCTGACGCCGCGGCTGTCGAGATAGCCCTGGGCCTTGCCGCTGTGGCCGTACTGCTTCTGGAAGAAGCGCGAGGCGGCCTCGACCGTGCTGAACAACTCCTGGGTGTCGGAGTCTTCGTTGCGCGCGCGGGTGTCGCGCGGCACTTCGACGCCGACCCGCTTGGCGAGTTCTTCGACCGCATCGAGGAATTCGAGGCGGTCGTAGTTCATCAGGAAGCTGATCGCGGTGCCGTGCGCGCCGCAGCCGAAGCAGTGATAGAACTGCTTGGTCGGCGAGACCGTGAACGAGGGCGAGCGCTCGTCGTGGAACGGGCAGCGCGCCGAGTATTCCTTGCCCTGGCGTTTCAACGGCACGCGCGTACCGATCACCTCGACGATGTCGGTGCGCGCCAGGAGGTCGTCGATGAAACCGTCGGGAATGCGGGCCATGCGTAGGGCGCCCGCGAAGGGGCGGCGTTGCTCGTCGTGGTCTAACGGTGTCTAGGATGCCATGCGCGGCCGGCCCGCGACGGTTCGGGTCGTGGCCGCTGGGCCTCGAATCTGCGCAGTCGTCGCTTTAAGCGCTGAGTTCGCGGCGTGGCCGCTCAGGCGCCGGACGCATCCAGGCCGGCGATAGCGCGTTCGTCGGCCAGGCGCCGACGCACGCGGGCGTGCTCGTCGAGCATGGCGGTGATCAGCGCGCCGAGCAGGAACACCACGGCGCAGTAGTACATCCACACCAGCATGATCACCAGGCCGCCGGCCGGGCCGTAGGCGGTGCCGAGGCTGGCCTGGCCGAGATAGAGGCCGATCGCGCTGCGCCCGAGCATGAACAGCCCCGCGGTCAGGGCGCCGCCGAACAAGGCCCGGCGCCGGCTGACCGGGCGGTCCGGCAGCCAGCGGTACATCGCTGCGAACACCAGGGCGTAGAGCGCGAACGAGACGATCGCGGCGAACACCGGCAGCAGGTCGGGCACGTAGGCGATCAGCAACTGCAGCGCCGCCTGCACCGCCATCGACACCACCAGCAGGAAACCGACGCTGATGACCATGCCGAACGAGAGCAGGCGCTTGCGCAGCCAGGCGGCGAGGCCGCCGAGGCGTTTGGCGTCGCTGCGGAACACCCGGTTGAGGGCGGCCTGCAACTGGCCGAACACGGCCGAGGCGCCGACCAACAAGGCCAGGGTGCCCAGCAGCGCCGCCAGCGAGCCGGTGCCGGGGCGGTTTTCGGCGTTGGCGACGATCAGGCGGGCGGTGCTCTCGACCTGGTCGCCGACCAGCAGGCCGATCTGGCGGAAGAATTCTTCCTGCGCCGACGGGTACAGCGCGGTGGTCAGCCACAGCACCATCAGCACCAACGGCGCCAGCGACAGCAGGGTGTAGAAGGACAGCGCCGCGGCCAGGGCGAGGATGTCGTAGTCGATGAAGCGCTGGGCGAACTTGGCCACCCAGCTTTGCTCCAGGCGCGCCTGCAGGGCGTGGATGCGCTGCATCGGGCCATGATCGGCCGCTTCGGCCGCCGTGGCGGCGTCGCGCTCGGGCGGGCGCTCGCTGGAAAGAGGTTGGGTCGGGGTCGGGGGCATGCGGCTCGCGATGACGGCGCGTGGATCGCCGGTTTCAGTATCCGGGGTCCAGGTTAGCGAGGCGTGGGCGCGGTGTGGAGGCGTGGGAGAGCAAACGGCCGGGCTGCAAGCCCGGCCGTTCGTCGATAGCGGTCACCGACAGCGGTGGACGGCCGTCGTCAGTCCCTGAAGTAGTGATCGCGTTCGGAACCTTCGTAGCGGCCGTCGCGCAGGCAACAGTTCCTTGAACCTCCGCGTGGAGCCGCACGGGCAGGGATCGTTGCGGCCCAGTTTCTCGAGCAGTTCCTTGTCGCCGTGGACCAGGCGCTGGCCGCGCTTGACGTGGGTTTCGGACGGGAAGCCCTTGCGGCGCTTACGCGTGATTTCGCGGGTCGGCTCGAAAGCAGGCGGCGTTGGGGTTGTGACGCTTCATGGTGCACCTCCGGGTGTGCGGCCCTTGCGGGCGGGTCTTGGTGTTGCGGGTGTTGCTTGGCCGGCCCTCGGCCCAACCCCTCTCCGTAAACGGGAGAGGGCTCGGTACGGGCGAATGTGGTGGATCGAAGCCGGGCGGCCTTCAGCCGCGTCGTGATCTCTGCCGTTCCGGCCGAACAGTCCCCTCTCCCGCTTGCGGGAGAGGGCTAGGGCTTAGGGCTAGGGTGAGGGCAGGCCCGAGGCCCGGCCCTCATCCATCGAGTGAACTCAGCCCGCCAGGCGCTTCTTCGCCAGCGCCGAGACCAGGCCCATGTCGGCCTTGCCGCCCAGCTTGGCCTTCAGCGGGCCCATGAGCTTGCCCAGGTCGGACGGCGCGGCCGCGCCGACTTCGGCGATGACTTCCTCCAGCACGACCAGGATCTCGGCTTCGCCGAGCTTGGCCGGGACGTAGCGCTCGATCACCACGATCTCGTCGCGTTCGATCGAAGCCAGGTCCTCGCGCGCGGCCGCCTCGTACTGGCTGACCGAGTCGCGGCGCTGCTTGATCATCTTGTCGAGGATCGCGATTACCGCGGTGTCGTCGAGTTCGATGCGCTCGTCGACTTCCTTCTGCTTGAGCGCGGCGTTGATCAGGCGGATCACGCCGAGGGACTGCTTGTCGCCGCTCTTCATCGCGGCCTTCATGTCGTCGGTGAGGCGTTGCTTGAGGCTCATGGTCTGACCTTAGTGTTGCGAAAGGGGGAGGGGCCGCCGGCCGACGCGGCCCCGGCCGCATTGGGCCCGGCGGGGCGCGCCCGACAGCGTGATGCGGTTCCGCTTTGCGGCGACGGAAACGCAAAAAGCCGGCAGCGCCCGAGGCGCAGCCGGCTTGATGGTCGTTCCCCACGAGCGCCGGCGGTGAAGCCGGGTCGCGCGGAACGAACGATCAGTACAAGCGCTGGCGCTTGGTGACGTCGCGCGACGCGCGGCGCGCCTGGCGCTTCACCGCCGCGGCGGCCTTGCGCTTGCGCTCCTGGGTCGGCTTCTCATAGAACTCGCGCTTGCGGGTCTCAGCCAGTACACCGGCCTTCTCGCAGGTGCGCTTGAAGCGACGCAGGGCAAACTCGAAAGGCTCGTTTTCGCGGACTTTGACGCTGGGCATACGTAATCTCGTTAACGGGAACCGGCCCGGGCAGACCGGGAGAGCCGCGCATTATAGCGATGCTCCTGCGGAAGGTGCAACATAGGCACCCATGAATCCGACATTCTCCCAGAAATCGGCGCGCCGAGCAGGGTGCCGATGAAAGTCCTGGGCATCGAAACCAGCTGCGACGAGACCGGTGTGGCCGTTTACGACACCGACGCCGGCCTGCGCGCCCATGCGCTGTACAGCCAGATCGCCCTGCACGCCGAGTACGGCGGGGTGGTCCCGGAGCTGGCCAGCCGCGACCACGTGCGCAAGCTGCTGCCGCTGATCCGCCAGACCCTGACCGAGTCCGGCCTGGACGTGAACGAGCTCGACGGGGTCGCCTATACCGCCGGCCCCGGCCTGGTCGGGGCCTTGCTGGTCGGGGCCGGGGTGGCGCGCGCGCTGGCCTGGGCCCTGGACGTGCCGGCGATCGGCGTCCACCACATGGAAGGCCACCTGCTGGCGCCGCTGATGGAGGACGACCCGCTGGGCCGCCCGCAGCCGCCGTTCGTGGCTCTGTTGGTCTCCGGCGGGCACACCCAGCTGGTCGCGGTCGACGCGATCGGCCAGTACCGCCTGCTCGGCGAAACCCTGGACGACGCCGCCGGCGAGGCCTTCGACAAGACCGCCAAGCTCATGGGCCTGCCGTACCCCGGCGGCCCGCAACTGGCCGCGCAGGCCGAACTCGGCCGCCCCGGCCTGTTCAAGTTCGCCCGGCCGATGACCGACCGGCCCGGGCTGGACTTCAGCTTCAGCGGCCTCAAGACCCAGGTCTTGCTGGCCTGGCGCAACAGCGACCAGAGCGAGCAGACCCGCGCCGACATCGCCCGCGCGTTCGAGGACGCGGTGGTCGACACCCTGGCGATCAAATGCGCTCGCGCGCTCGATGCGGCCGGCTGCAACACCCTGGTGGTGGCCGGCGGCGTCGGCGCCAACCGGCGCCTGCGCGTCAAGTTGGCGACGATGGCGGACAAGCGCGGCGGCCGGGTCTGTTTTCCGCGCCCGGCGTTCTGCACCGACAACGGCGCGATGATCGCCTACGCTGGCGCCCTGCGCCTGCAGGCCGGCCAGTTCGAGAGCGCGGCGGTGAAAGTGACCCCGCGCTGGGACATGGCGTTGTTGCAGGCGGTGTAGCTCGTTCGGGAATCGGGAATAGAGAATCGGGAATCGGGAATCGCAAAGGCGCGCGATCCCGCCTACCATCCCTGCTCTTACGATTCCCTATTCTCGATTCCCCATTCCCGGCCCCCCATGGACCACGTCTTCATCGAAGGCCTCGAAATCGACGCCGTGATCGGCATCTACGACTGGGAGCGGCGCATCCGCCAGCCCCTGGTGTTCGATCTCGAAATGGCTTTCGACAACCGCGTGCCCGCGGCCAGCGACGCGATCGGCGACACTCTCGACTACAAGGCGATCAGCGACCGCATCGTCGAGTACGCATCGCAATCGCAGTTCGGCCTGGTCGAGACCTTGGCCGAACGCGTCGCCGCGATCGTGCTGGAGGAATTCGGCGTGCGCCGGGTGCGGCTCAAGCTCAGCAAGCCCAGCGCGATCCGCAATGCGCGCGCGGTCGGGGTGATGATCGAACGCAGCCGCTGAGGCCTCTCGACAGGGGCCGCCGACGCCGCGCACAAGCGCCCCGCACGCCCCCGGATTTGCACCCCGTCGCGGCCGCGCTTGCGATTTTCCGCCGCAGGTTCGAGGATGCCCCCGGGATCAATCATGGGGGCATGAGATGTTCGAGAAACTTTCGCGCAGTTGGGAACTCGCCAAGGCCAGCGCCTCGGTGCTCAATTCGGATCGCGAGCTGTTGGTGTTTCCGGTGGTGTCGGCGGTGTGCGTGTTGATCGTTCTGGCGACCTTCCTGATTCCGGCCACGGCGCTGGAGATCTTCTCCGATGGCTTCGGTCCCGGCGCCGCGCTGTTCGGCTTCGCGTTCTATTTCTGCCAGTACTTCGTGATCATCTTCTGCAACTGCGCCCTGGTCAGCGCGGCGATGATCCGCCTGGAAGGCGGCGACCCGACCGTCGGCGACGGTTTCCGCGCCGCCGCTTCGCGCCTGCCCACGATCGCCGGTTACGCCGCGATCGCCGCGACCGTCGGCATGATCCTGCAGGCCCTCAAGGACCGCGACAACAACTTCATCGTGCGCATGATCGGCGGCGCGCTCGGCGCGGCATGGACCATGGCGACCTTCCTGGTGGTGCCGGTGCTGGTCGCCGAAGACGTCGGCCCGATCGATGCGGTCAAGCGCAGCGTGAGCATGTTCAAGCGCACCTGGGGCGAAAGCGCGGCCGGCATGGTCGGCATCGGCCTGGCCACCGGCCTGGCGATGGTCGCCGTCGGCGTGGTCGGTTTCGGCCTGGCCTACCTGCTCGGCCTGGTGTCTTCGGCCCTGGCGGTGTTGCTCGGCGCGGTGACCGTGCTCGTCCTGCTGGCCCTGGCCGTGTACCAGAGCGCGCTCGGCGGCGTGTATTCGGCGGCGCTGTACCGCTATGCGGTCGACGGCGAAATGCCGGCCGGTTTCGAAGGCCTGCAGTTGGAAGCGCGCGGCCGTTGAGCCGCGCTCAGGCGACCGGCTCGTCGCCGTTCGCAAAACCGACCAGGATCTGGTCTTCGTCGCCGGCCCGGTCCGGGTAGAACCAGACCAGGGCCGCATCGCCGACGCGCGGCAAGCGCACCGGGTCGAACAGACCGGTCTTGGTCACCCAACGCTCGATGCCGGCGTGATCGGTGAACCGCACGACGAAGCGCAGGCGCAGCTCGTGGTAGATCTCCACGCCGGTGTCGTGGACCTCGGTGATCGCCGCGTCCGCGCGCCGGCCTTCGGCGAGCAAGCGCCGGATACGTTCGGCGCGCGCTGCGTGGCGGCGGTGCGCGCGCCAGGCCAGGCCCGCGCAGCACAGCGCGGCCAGCGCCAGCGAGGCCGGCAGCCAGTACTGCGCGCTCCAGCCGAGCCAGGCGACGACGTCCCAGTCCGGCGCGGGCACGCCCGGCGCATCGGCGAACGAGCCGACCCGCAGCGGCGCCACCCACGAGTCGCCCGCGCCGCGCCAGAAGCCCGCCGCGCACGCGAGCAGGGTCGATGCGAACTGGCCCCAGGTGCTCGCGGCCAGGCCGTACAGCTCCTTGAGCACGTAGCTCAGCAGGAAGCCGGCGATGAAGCCGCCGAACGACCCCACGAACACGCCGAAGAACCACGCCGGCGCGACGTTGTCCGGATACAGGCTCGGCGGCAGATAGGCTTCGGCGATCGGATAGCGGAGGGTGTCGGCGAGCGAATAGGCGAACAGCGCCCACAGGCTCCAATAGATCAGCACGAGGATCCACAGGCCGGCGCCGGGCCGGGGCGGTCGTTGCATGCGTTCGAGCGCTTGCCGGCGACGTTCGACGGCCGGATCGACGGTGCTCATGGGCGGGCTTCCGTGCGGGATGCGGCCATCTTGCACGGCGGCGATGAAACGCAAACGCGCGCATGCCCGAATGGCGCCGGTTTAGTACCAAAGCGCTAGCCGCGCAGGCCTCCGGCGCTGTCGCGCGAGCCTGCGTTCAGCCTGCATTGCGCAGACCTTGGCGATTCGCCGTGCCTGCGCCGGGGCCGTATCCTGTCGGCCTGTTTCCGATGCGCCTGCGACGCCGCCACCGACGTGAATTCCTTCGATCTGCCGACTCCCGATGCCGATGCGCTCGCCCACAGTGCGCGCCTGGCCGCCCTGATCCGCGAGCAGATCCTCGCCCACGGCGGCGCGATTCCGTTCTCGCGCTTCATGGAGCTGGCGCTGTACGCGCCGGGCCTGGGCTATTACAGCGCCGGCGCGAGCAAGTTCGGCGCAAGCGGCGATTTCGTCACCGCGCCGGAGATCGGGCCGATCTTCGCCGCCTGCGTCGCCGAAGCGGTGGCGCCGGTGCTGCAGCAGATCGGGCCTTCGGCGCGGTTCCTCGAACTCGGCGGCGGCACCGGCGCGTTCGCCGAAGTCGCGCTCAAGCGCCTGCTCGAACTGGACGCCTTGCCCGACCGTTACGCGATCCTCGAACCCAGCGCCGAGTTGCGCCATCGCCAGCGCGAACGCCTGCGCGAGCGCCTGGTGCCGCCGCTGTTCGATCTGCTCGAATGGCCTGACGGGCCGTTCGGCGACGAGTGGGACGGCGTGCTGTTCGCCAACGAAGTCATCGATGCCCTGCCGACGCCGCGTTTCGCGATCCGAGACGAGGAAGTGTTCGAGGAATACGTGGCGATCGACGGCGACGGCTTCGCGCGCGAGTTGCGCCCGGCCGACGATTTCCTCGCCCAGGCGGTGCGCATCGCCGAGCGCCGCCTCGAAGCTCCGCTGGCCGAAGGCTATCGCTCCGAGCTGTTGCCGCAGTTGCCGTACTGGATCCAGGCGGTCGCCGGCGGCCTGCGCAACGGCGCCATGCTGTTCGTCGATTACGGCTATGCCCGCGCCGAGTTCTACGCGCCCGATCGGGTCGACGGCACCTTGCGTGCGTTCTATCGCCACCGCATGCACGGCGACCCGCTGCTGTGGCCGGGCCTGCAGGACCTGACCGCCTCGGTCGATTTCACCGCTCTGGTCGAGGCCGGCGTCGCGGCCGGTTTCGATCTGGCCGGTTACTGCTCGCAGGCCAGCTTCCTGCTCGGCAACGGCCTGGCCGGGGTGTTGCAGCGGATCGAAGGCATCGACGACGAACTCGAGAAGCAGCGCCGCCTCAACGAGGTCAAGCGCCTGACCCTGCCGAGTGAAATGGGCGAGCGCTTCCAGGTCATGGGCTTCGAGAAGGGCGTCGAGTTCGGCGTGGCCTTCATGGCCGGCGATCTGAGCTTCCGTCTGTGAGCGGGGTCAGCGAGCTTGGCGCGCGCAGCGTGCTGCGCGCGCTCGAGCGGCCGGCGCTGTGGTGCGCGATCGGCGTGGCGATGATCGCCGCGGTCGCTTGCGCGACCTTGTTGCCGGCGCACGATCTGCCGCCGACGCCGTTCTCGGGTTTCGACAAAGTCGAACATTTTTCCGCGTATGCGGCGATGTCGGCCTACGCGACGATGCTGTTCGCGCGGCTGCGTCCGCAGGCGATCGCCGCGGCCGGCTTGATCGCGCTCGGGGTGGCGCTGGAATTCGCCCAGGCCGGCCTGACCGATTCGCGCACCGGCGACGCCATCGACGCCGCCGCCAACAGCCTCGGCGTGTTCGCCGGCCTGTTCGTGTCGCTGACCCCGGCCTCGCGCTGGCTGCAGCGGCTGGACCGCCGGCTGGCGCGTCGGCGCACCTGAGGTTTCGCGCACTGCGGCCGGCGGAGGGTCGCTCGGCGGCCTTCGGGCCACTGCTGTTCAGGATCGTCGAGCCGATGGCCGGCTCAAAAAAATGGTTACCGCTGTATCGGTTAGTAGAGGACGGTCACAAAGGCACATTCGGCACAGTCACATAGCCGCTTGCGCAAAGGTTAAATATTTGTGAGGCTCGCCGCGGGCTCTGCAGAGCCTGACCTCATCCTCGCAAGGAACCGACCATGTCCGTAGTGCACCGCAACCGTCTGGCGCTAGCCGTAGCCGCCGCCGTGGCCGCCAGCGTCTTCGTCCCCTCCGCTTTCGCCCAGGAACCCGCCGCTCCGGCCAGCCGCGAGGCGACGACTCTCGATGCGGTGCAGGTGACCGGTTCGCGCGCACGCGGCCGTGCCGCCGAAGAGACCGCCGCCCCGGTCGACGTGATCGGCAAGGAAGAGTTGAACGCCACCGGCGCGACCGAGATCGGTCAGATCCTGCAGATGCTGGAGCCCTCGTTCAATTTCTCCCGCACCTTCGTCAGCGACGGCACCGACATCCTGCGTCCGGCGACGCTGCGTTCGCTCGGCCCCGACCAGGTGTTGGTGCTGGTCAACGGCAAGCGCCGCCACCAGCAGGCGCTGGTCAACGTGCAGCAGACCATCGGCCGCGGTTCGGCCGGTACCGACATCAACGCCATTCCGCTGTCGGCGATCGAGCGCATCGAAGTGCTGCGCGACGGCGCCGCGGCGCAGTACGGTTCGGACGCGATCTCCGGCGTCATCAACATCATCCTCAAGAAGCAGACCGAGGAAACCCAGCTCTCGTTCCAGGCCGGCAAGTACTACGCCGGCGACGGCGCCAACTACCAGGGCTCGGTCAACACCGGCGTCAAGCTCGGCGGCGACGGCGGCTACCTCAACCTGTCGCTGGAATACCGCGACCGCGCCGAGACCAACCGCGCCGGCCCCGACAGCCTGCGCGTGAACCCGCCGCGCGTGACCCAGCGCCTCGGCGACGCCGACGCCACCGACGCCTACTTCTGGTTCAACGGCGGCCTGCCGGTCGGCAACGGCGAGTTGTACTGGTTCGGCGGCCTGTCCAGGCGCGAAGGCGATTCCTCCGGCTTCTTCCGCAGCCCGGGCGACAACCGCACGGTGCCGGCGCTGTACCCGAACGGTTTCCTGCCGAACATCCTGACCACCGTCGACGACCACTCGCTCGCGGTCGGCTACAAGGCCCCGATCAACGACAATTGGGATTGGGACATCTCGATCAACCGCGGCCGCAGCAAGTTCGGCTTCGAGGAAAGCAACTCGGTCAACGTCAGTTGGTGGTACGAGCCCAAGCCGGGCGGCGGCATCTACGCCGAGTCGCCGACCAAGGCCGACACCGGCACGCTGCAGTTCGACCAGACCACCTTCAACCTGGATTTCCGCGGCACCCTGAAGGGCTTCAACGACAACCCGCTGTACCTCGGCACCGGCGTGGAATACCGCCAGGACGACTACCAGATCCGCCCCGGTGCGCCGGTGACCTACACCTACGGCCGCACCAACAACCGCGCGATTCCGATCTTCGGCCAGACCGGCGACACCGCCCAGCCGGGCATGCAGGGCTTCCCGGGCTTCTCGCCGAACGAAGCCGTCGACGACGGCCGCCACAACTACGCCGTCTACCTCGACGCCGAAACCAACCTGACCGACCGCTTCCTGCTCGGCGGAGCGGTGCGTTACGAGGATTACTCCGACTTCGGCAACACCACCACCGGCAAGCTCTCGGCGCGTTTCGACGCGACCGAACAGTTCGCCGTGCGCGGCACCGTTTCGACCGGCTTCCGCGCGCCGGGCGTGCAGCAGCTGTTCTACAGCCAGCGCTCGACCAACCTCAACGCCGCCGGCGTGCTCACCGACACCCTGACCGCGCGCCAGGACAGCGCGGTGACGCGCGCCTTCGGCATCGAGCCGCTCAAGGAAGAAACCTCCAAGAGCGCCTCGCTGGGCTTCGTGTTCAAGCCGAACGACCGCTTCTCGCTGACGATGGACGTGTTCCGCATCGACATCGACGACCGCATCATCTTCTCCAGCAACATCCAGCCCGAGAGCGTCGGCACCAACGGCCAGCCCTGCGCGGCCGGTAACGGCAACTGCCCGATCCGCGCGATCCTCGATCCGATCGGCGTCGGCCAGGTGCTGTTCTTCACCAATGCCATCGACACCCGCACCACCGGCCTGGACGTGGTCGCCAGCCACAACACCGAGTTCGCCGGCGGCTCCAAGCTCAACCTGACCGCGCTGGTCCACTTCAACAAGACCGAGGTCAAGGACCGCCGCTCGCAGTCGACGATCCTGTCGCCGGAAGCGCTGTTCGACGACACCCAGGTGACCCTGATCCAGGACGGCCAGCCGCGCGCCCACCACGTGCTGCAAAGCGTGTACGAGATCGGCAAGTGGGAATGGACGGCGCGTGCGAACTACTACGGTTCGGTGGCCGGCGAAGGCTTCACCCCCGGCACCAAGCAGCGTTGGGGCGGCAAGTGGCTCGGCGACCTGGCGGTGCGCTACAAGTTCAACGCCAAGACCAGCCTGACCGTCGGCGGCAACAACATCTTCGACACCTACCCGGACAAGTGGGACACCGTCACCGGTGCGCCGTTCCCGCAGCTCGGCTTCAAGTACGGTTGGGAAACCCTGCCGTTCGGCATGAACGGCGGCAGCTACTACGCCCGGATCGACTACCGGTTCTGATAGCGGCACCCTTGCGACACCGAAGCCGCCGCGCATCCGCGCGGCGGCTTCTTGCTTTCTGTAGGAGCGGCGTGAGCCGCGACAAACGAAGCGGTGTTTGCGAACGCAGCCTCCGAAACTCGGGCCATCGAACGGCTTTCCGGATCGTTGGAGCGGCTCGTCCCGTCTTCGGTCACGGCGCTTGCGTACCTTTCTGCGGTTGGTCGCGGCTTACGCCGCTCCTACAAAAGCTCGCGATTACTCCGCCGCCTTGCTCACCGCCGCGATCGCCGCGATCCGCGCGCGCCGCACCGCTTCGCCGACTTCGGGTCCGGCCAGACCGGGGGCGACTTCGTTCGCGCGCACCTTCATCGCCGCGCGCACCGCTTCGCGCAAGGCCGCGCCCGACGGATACGGTTGGTCCTGCAGCCCCAGGCGCCCGCGCTTGTCGGCCTCGCAGACCAGGCTCATCTGCTCGATCCGCTTCGGGTTGCGGAAACCGTCGCAGCGCGCGATCAGCTCGTAGACGCTGCGCGGGCGCATTTCGGCAAGACGGTGCACGTTGAGGTGTTCGCGGCAGACCGCTTCGGCGAGCAGGCGATGCTCGGTCGGCACCTTGAGGCGCTCGCACACGGCCTGCAGCGGCTCCAAGCCGCCCTGTTCGTGGCCGTGATGGCGCGGCAGCAGTTCGGCCGGGGTCAGCGCCTTGCCGAGGTCGTGGGTCAGCGCGGCGAAACCGATCAGGTCGTCGCCGGGCGCGAGCTGTGCGGCCATGTCGAGCACCATCTCGGTGTGGATGCCGGTGTCGACTTCAGGGTGGTATTCGGGGCGCTGCGGCACGCCGTACAAGGCCTCGACTTCCGGCAGCACCACGGCCAGCGCGCCGGCGTCGTGCAAGGTGCGCACGAACGCCGAAGGCCGCGCGCAGGTCAGCGCACGCCGCAGTTCCTGCCAGACGCGCTCGGCGACCAGCGCCGACAGCTCGCCGGATTCGGCCATCTGCCGCATCAGCGCCATGGTTTCCGGGGCGACGCTGAAACCGTGCTCGGCGAAGCGGGCCATGAAGCGCGCCGCGCGCAGCACCCGCAGTGGGTCTTCGACGAAGGCCGGGCCGACATGGCGCAGCACCCGCGCTTCGATATCGCGCGCGCCGCCGTAAGGGTCGACCAGGCGGCCGTCGTCGGTGCGGGCGATCGCGTTGATGGTGAAATCGCGGCGGACCAGATCGTCTTCGAGCGTCACCGAAGGATCGGTGTCGACCACGAAGCCGCGGTAGCCGCGCCCGGACTTGCGTTCGGTGCGCGCCAGCGCGTATTCCTCGCCGGTCTTCGGGTGCAGGAACACCGGGAAATCGCGGCCGACCGCCTTGAAGCCGGCGGCCAGCATGGCCTCGGGCGTTTCGCCGACGACCACGTAATCGCGATCGCCGGCCGGCAGGCCGAGCAGGGCGTCGCGGACCGCGCCGCCGACGAGATAAGTCTTCATGGTCGTTTCCAGGCGGGAATGGGGAATCGGGAGTTGGGAATCGTTGAAGCGGATCCGCCTCTCCCGTGGAAGTCTGCAAGCAAGCCGTTGCGATTCCCGCTTCCCGATTCCCGGCCGCTCAACGCGGCGAGTTCTGCGCGAGCAGGGCGACGATGTCTTCCGCTCCGGCGCTGCGGCCGAGGTGGCGGATGATCGGCGTCGCCTGGCCCGACACCCACAGGCGCAGCTCGGCTTCCAGATCGAAATGGCCGGCGGTCTCGAGCGAGAACATCACGATGCTGCGATACGGCAGGCTGAGGAATTCCGTCTTGCGGCCGGTGACGCCCTGCTTGTCGACCAGGATCAGGCGGCGATCGGTGAACACGATCAGGTCGCGGACCTCGCCGAACGCGCGCTGCACGGTTTCGCCGGGTGCGAGCAGGGGTTGGAAGTCTTCGCCGACCTTCTCGGCGGATTTGGCGCCGGCATGGCCGAGCAAGGTGTCGAGCAGCCCCATGGGGATCTCCTTGTGATGGGCAGTGGCCTGCATCCTAGCGCGCGCTGGCGGCGGCGGCGATGAGGCCTTGCTTTAAGGGTAGGAGCGGCGTGAGCCGCGACCAAAAGCAGAGGCGTACGTAAGCGCCTCCGACGCAGATTCGATAAGCGGCACGACCGATCCGGAAAGCGACCGTCTGTCCGGGCTTCGGATACTTAACGCTTTCGCTCACCGCTGCGGTTGGTCGCGACTTGCGTCGCTCCTACCCAAAAGCGCGGCGTGGCTTCCCTTGTAGGAGCGGCGCGAGCCGCGACCAAAAGCAGAGGTGTACGCAAGCGCCCTCGACGAAGATTCGATAAACGGCAGGACCGATCCAGAAAGCGATGGTTTGTCCGGGTTTCCGATACTCAACGCTCTCGGTCACCCCCACGGATTGCCGCGCCGGTTCGGGTGGTTGCGCGGTTGCGACTTGCGTCGCTCCTACCCAAAAGCGCGGCGTCGCCTCCCCTGTAGGAGCGGCGCGAGCCGCGACCAAAAGCAGAGGCCTACGCAGGCGCCCTCGACGAAGATTCGATAAACGGTAGGAGCGATCCGGAAAGCGACGGTTTGTCCGGGCTTCGGATACACAGCGCAAAGCGACCGTCTGTCCGGGCTTCGGATACCTAACGCTTTCGCTCACCGCTGCGGTTGGTCGCGACTTGCGTCGCTCCTACCCAAAAGCGCGATGCCGCTCCTGCCCTGGATACGTGCCTCAACCGGCGTGCGCGTTCAGTCCCAGGATTTCCGGCAGATGCGACAGCACCGGCGTCGGGCTGACGCCGAGCTTCAGCAAACCGTTCTCGACGCTGGTCGAGTCGGTCTGCAGCGAGCGCCAGTTGTCGCGGCTGATCGGTTTGCCGGGCAGCCACTCGCCGATCTCGGCTTGCAGTTTGCCGAGCGATTCCGGCAGCGGCAGCACCGCGCGCAGGCGCCGGCGCGCACGCGCCGTCGCGCGCACGATCTCGGCAAGGGTCATCACCTCGGGGCCGACCAGGTTGTAGCTGCGGCTGACGTGGCTGTCGTCGGCGAGCGCGTTGACGAAGGCCTGGGTGACGTCGCCGATCCAGACCGGCTGGAAGCGCGCGTTGGCACGTCCCATCGGCAACAACGGCGCGTAGCGCAACAGCGCGTCGAAACGGCAGAACAGGCCGTCGCCTGCGCCGGCGATGACCGAAGGGCGGAACAGGGTCCAGGCCAGCTTGGAGGCGCGCACGCGCTGCTCGGCGCGGCCGCGCGACTCCAGGTAATGGCTGTGGCCGGTGCCGGCGTTGAGCGCGCTCATCTGCAGCAGCCGCGACACGCCCATGTCGCGCATCGCTTCGAGCAAGGCGTCCAGCAGTTCGACGTAGACGTGCTCGAAGCCGGCGCCGCTGTCGCCCTGCTCGTTGAGGATGCCGACCAGGTTGACCACCGCGTCGACGTCGTCGAGCACGGCGCGCAGGAAGTCCGGGTTGCCGATATCGCCTTCGATGATGCTGGCATCGCGCGACAACAGCTTTTTCTTGGCCGGGTCGACACCGCGGCTCAGCACGGTGATGCGGTAACGCTCGCGCAGCAGGTGCTCGACGAGATGGCGGCCGACGAAACCGGTGCCGCCGAGAATCAGAACATGACGACGGGGCATAGCGGCAGGCTCACTCTTGTTC